>NZ_DBIC01000309.1:0-12014 GCF_002296545.1 Herbaspirillum sp. UBA812
AGGCAGCCGGGCACACCACATCCGCACCAACGGTCCGATCGAATTGCTGGGCATCTCGGTGCAGCGCGAGCTGTTCCTGTCGCAGCTGCACGAGCAGGATGAAGCCAGCGTGCGCAAATGGCTGGACCTGTCCGTGCTGCAGCTCGACGCAGCCACGGCGGGCATGCTGCGCCATTACTTCTCGGTCGCCTTCGATCTCCTCAATACGCCAGCGGGCAAGGCCATGCGGCCGATCAGCCCGCGCGCACTGGCCTCCACTGCGATCAGCAATGTGGCGCTGGCGCTCTCGCTGAACCAGGGCCATCACGAACTCGAATCGACCCTGCCCTCGCGCCAGCGCCGCGAACGCATCGTGCAGAACGCCATCGACTACATGCGCACGCATGCGGGCGAGGAGATCGGCATCCTCGATGTCTGCCGCGCCACCCACGTGAGCCGCCGCACCCTGCAATACTGTTTCGAGGAACGGCTCGACATCTCGCCGCTGCAGTACCTCAAGGCGCTGCGCCTGAACGCGGCGCATCGCGAAATCAAGCGGCGCAGCAGCGAAGAACGCGGCCACGACACCATCGGCAACCTGGCCGCCCTGTGCGGTTTCAATCATCCCAGCCGCTTCGCCTCGGAATACAAGAAGATGTTCGGCGTCCTGCCTTCGGAAACGGTCATCAAAACGGCTGCACAATCCTGAGTCTGCCGGCACAGTCCGCATTGGTAACGCCGGTTACCAATACGGACTGTGCCGCTGCCCTGGGCAATTTTGGGGCAGAGGTCTAGCCATTTTTGGCAAAGCTGCCCTGTCTTGGTCCACCTCCTCGATCGTCCACTCTCATTTGCACCCGGAGCACGCATCACCATCTGCGCGTGCTCCGGGCAAGCCCGCCTCAAAATACGAGCTTTTCCCACAATAAAACCGACCAATTGGTTGATTAATATTGTTTCCGGCAACAATCCTGTTTTTGTCACTGGTCAATTCAACGGTAAGGGAATAATCCGCTCTATTCTTCGACCCTGATCATCGTGCCGGAAAAATCAGGCAGCCTCGCCCTGCAAGCCTTTTTCACAGCCGATTGCAGCGGGTCCGCCCGGTTTTGCACCATCCCCTTCGGGCGTCCCTCCCGAAAATTGCTAAAAGCGGCTAACAGTACCGAGGTGGCCCCTTCTACATTCTCCCTCGTCCACTGCTCCCAAAAAAACCACCTATTCAGGACAACGCCATAAGCGAGTCAATTTCCCTGTGCGTCAGCGTTTTGTCAGACATGGGGCCCAGCCCGAACGGGTTGTGGCAATAGGAAAGGCCTCCACGCCTTGGGAGCGGTCCGCCATCCGGACTGCGCGGCAGCGCATCCGGCCAACGCACACCCGCATCACAACAAGGGAGAACAGCAATGAAGGTCATCCACATGAGCGCCATGGCCCTGGCGCTGGCTGCCACGTTCGCGCAGGCCGCCACGCCCGCCGACCTCGGCGGCAGCCTCACGCCGCTGGGCGGCGAGAAAGCCGGCGGCAACGGCGTGCCGGACTGGAAGGAAGACAACGTGGTCCTGCCAGGCTGGTCCTATGGCAAGCTGCGCCGCGATTTCTTCAAGTACAAGGACGAGAAAAAAACCGAGACCATCGATGCCTCCAACGTCGACAAGTACGCCAGCAAGCTCAGTGCCGGCCAGGTCGCCCTGATCAAGCAGATCAAGGGGTACAAGATGGATGTCTACCCCAGCCACCGCTACTGCAGCGCTCCCGATTTCGTGGTGGAGAACACCAAGAAGAACACCAGTGCCAAACTCGGGGCCGATGGCTGGAGCCTGGCCGAGGCGGTGGTGCCGGGCATTCCCTTCCCCGTGCCCAAGAGCGGCGAAGAGGTCATGTACAACAGCAAGATGCGCTATCGCGGCGTGGCCCAGGAATGGAAGTCCACCATCACCGCCGTCTCGCCACGCAAGGGCAGCAGCGAATGGATCAAGGCCGGGTCGCAGCAGACCATGTTCTTCCCCTGGGCCGCCAAGGGCAGCGTGAATCTCTCGACCCTGCCGCCGGTGGAGTACTACACCTACTTCGCCTACAACTCGCCCACGGCGCTGGCCGGACAAGCCTTGTCGCTGACCACCTTCCTCAACCAGGCCGGCGGCGAAACTTTTTACTATTTCCCCGGCCAGCGCCGCGTGCGCCGCATGCCCTCCTACGCCTACGACTCGCCGCAGATCGGCATGGAGAACCAGTACACGCTGGATGAACCCATGGTCTTCAACGGCACCATCGACCGCTTCGACTGGAAGCTGGTCGGCAAGAAGGAAATGTACGTACCGTATGGCAGCTTCGGTGCCACCGACTTCAAGGCCAAGTTCGAAGACGTGGCCGGTGACGAGTCCATCGCCGAAAGCGCCCGCCGCTACGAGCTGCACCGCGTCTGGGTGGTGGAAGCCACGGTCAAGGCCGGCGTGCGCCACCTCGCGCCCAAGCGCACTTTCTATGTTGACGAGGACAGCTGGAACCTGGTCGCCGCCGATGATTACGACGCACAAGGCAAGCTGTGGAAACACCGTGAAGCCTATGTGATCCCGGTCTATGAGACCGGCAGCTGCGACCAGGCCGGCTTCGCGCAATACAACCTGGCCGAAGGCCGCTACGTGTTCGACCTGCACGCCGCCGGCACCGGCAAGGACATGGCCTGGGAAGTCGACGGCAAGGGCAATCCGCGCGCCAAGGCCAGCTTCTACAGCGCCGACAACCTGCGTGCCATCAGCGATCGCTGAGCGGTCCTGAGACGGCATCCGCAACGGGAGAGGAACAACAATGAAAAATCATCTGCAAACCAGAGTCATCGCATTGGCCGCCGCCACACTCTGCAGTGGCGCGGCACAGGCCATCACCTTCGAGGGTGAGACGGTATCCGGCAATTTCGATTCCACGGTCTCGCTGGGTGTGGGCGTGCGCGCCAGCAAGCAATCCTGCGGCCTGATCATCGGCAGCAGCGGCGGCAGTGCGGCGTCTGCCTCCGGTCCCAGTGCGCCGGGTGGCTGTGCCGATGCGCTGTCCTCGCTCAATGACCAGGGCGACCTGAACTACAACCGGGGGGACCGCTTCACCACCTATCTCAAAGGCACCCATGAGCTTTTGCTCAACATGCCGGAAGACGTGAAATTCCTGGGCCGCGTGAGCTGGCTGCGCGATTACTCGGCCACTCGCAGCACCGGCAACATCAGCGGAGCGAATACCACCGGCCGCGCGCTGTCGGATGACGCCACCAATGAATTGCATTCCAAGGTGCGCCTGCTGGACCTGTGGGTCAGCAAGTCCTTCGACCTGGGCGAGGAACGCGCCCGCATCCGCGTCGGCAATCAGGTGGTGAACTGGGGCGAGAGCCTGTTCATCGCGGGCGGCATCAACCAGACCAATGCCATCGACCTGATGCGCCTGTCCAATCCGGGTACGCAGTTGAAGGAAGCCATCCTGCCCGCCCCGATGGTCAACTTCGCCACGGGCCTGGGCCGTGGCTTCTCGGTGGAAACCTATGTGCAGCAAGGCTGGGAAAGCAACTATTTCCCGCCCGTGGGCAGCTACTGGTCGACCGCCACCGTGGGCAGCGGCGCCGATGCGCTGGGTGTGCCGGTCACCGGCCGGCCGCGCTCGACCGGCCAGTATGGCGTGGCACTGCGCTATACGCCGCCGGGTGCCGATGTGAACTTCGGCCTGTACGTGATGAATTACCACGACAAATCGCCCGTGCTGTCGACCGCCAATACCGCCAGCGGCCTGGGCTATTCCTATCTGGAAGACCGCAAGATGGTCGGCCTCTCGGCCAATTTCCCGCTGGGCAACTGGGCCATCGGCACGGAACTGTCGTATCGGCCCAAGGATGCGGTCTCGCTCAACGGCTCGGTGCAGAACGCCAATGGCGGCCTGTGCCAGACCAATGGCAAGTGCTACATCGAGACCGAGAAATACCAGCTGGCCATCACCGGCATGCTCAGCCTGACCCCCAGCGAACACGGTGCCGTGCTCAAGACCCTGGGGGCCGATACCGCCACGCTGATGGTGGAAGCGGTGGCCATCAAGTATCCCAACCTGAAGAACGCGTATGGCGGCATCCCCGTGGCTGCGGGCCTGTGGGGCTGGGGCTACGACACCACGGCCAATGCCAGCAATACGCTGGCCAATGGCGGCAATACATCCGGCGTGGGCAGCGCGACTTCGTATGGCTACAACTTCGACTTCAGCTGGGTCTACGATGGTTCGGTGATCCCGGGCTGGCAGGTCATTCCCGAGGTCTACTTCTTCCATGCCGTGAAGGGCCGCACGCCCAATGCCACGGCGACTTTCATGGAAGGCGCGAAGATGGCCAACTTCACCGTGACCTTCACTCAGAACCCGGCCAAATGGCAGGTGGCGCTGAACTTCGCCAAGTTCTGGGGCGGAGCCAGCGTGTTCGATCAACCGCTGCGTGACCGCAGCTTCTATGGCATGACCATCAGCCGCAACTTCTGAGGCCGCGCGCCCGGGCCCTCCACGGTCCGGGCGCATTGACGCGCAATCCCGTTTTGCTTGAAGCCGCCTGCGGGCGGCCCGCGTTTTTGAACTCCGACCCGAGACCACCGCACCATGGCCAACGCCCCTTCCCTGTTCAGTCTGGATAGACTCGAAGCCTGCCTGTTCCGCCTGCGCATTCCCATCCTGGCCCTGCTGCTGGCCTTCACCGCCGTGCTGTCGTATTTCGCGCTGCAATTGCGCATGGACGCCGGCTTCGAAAAACAGATGCCGACCCATCACGAATACATCGACACCTTCAAGCAATACCGCGATGACGTGCTCGGGGCCAATCGCCTCAACATCGTTCTGCGCGCACGCAAGGGCAGCATCTGGACCAGGGAGGGACTGACCCGCCTGTCCGAAATGACGCAGGCCGTCATGTTCCTGCCCAACATCAGCCGGCTCGGCGTGCAGTCGCTGTGGACGCCCAACACCTTCGTCAACGAGATCACCGAGGAGGGATTCCGCGCCGACCCCGTCATCCCCGGCACCGTGATCCCCTCGGCGCTCACGCCGGAGACCATCGAACAGATCCGCAATACGGCCGTCAATGGCGGCTTCGTCGGCACCCTCATCTCGCGCAACCAGGACAGCGCCATGATCGTGGCCGAGATCAACGAGTTCGATGCCAAGGGTGACAAGGTCGACTATCTGGCCTACAACAAACTGCTCAACGACCTGCGCGCGAAATACGAGAACGCCGACTTCGAAGTGCAGATCATCGGCTTTGCCAAGCAGATCGGCGATGTGGCCGATGGTGCCGAAGGCGTCCTCAAATTCTGCGCCATGGCCCTGCTGCTGACTACCATCGCCGTCTACTGGTATTGCCGCTCGCTGCCCTTCACGCTGCTGCCGGTGGCCTGCTCGCTGGTGTCGCTGGTGTGGCAGTTCGGCACCTTGCGCCTGCTCGGCTATGGGCTCGATCCGCTGGCGGTGCTGGTGCCCTTCCTGGTATTTGCCATTGGCGTCTCGCATGGCGTGCAGCAGATCAACACCATCGTACGCGGCATTGCCAGCGGCCAGTCCTGCGAAGCGGCGGCCCGCGCCAGTTTCAAGGGCCTGCTCATTCCAGGCGTGCTGGCGCTGGTGACGGCGCTGGTGTCCTTCGTCACGCTGGTGATGATCCCGATTCCGATGGTGCGCGAACTGGCCATCACGGCGTCCATCGGCGTGGGCTACAAGATCATCACCAACCTGGTCATGCTGCCGCTGGCGGCCTCGCTGCTGAAGGTCGGCAAGACCTATGCCGACAGCGCCATGCGCGCCCAGCAGGCCAGAGGCCGCTGGCTGGCCGTGCTGTCACGCTCGGCACAGCCGCGCGTGGCGCGCAGTATCGTCGTCATCACCCTGCTGGTGCTGGCCGGCTCGGCCTGGTACAGCCATGACCGCCTGGTCGGCACGCTGCAGCCGGGCGCACCGGAACTGCATGCCGACGCACGCTACAACCGCGATGCCCGCTGGATCGCGGACAACTACGGCAACGGGCTGGACTGGCTGACGGTGATCCTGTCGACGCCTTCCAATTCGTGCGACAACGTCAGCTTCGGGCGTTATCAGGATCAGTTCGATACGGTCATGCGGCACGTGCCCGGCGTGCTGTCCGTGAGCTCCTTCGCCGACCAGATGAAGATCTATAACGAGGGTTACAACGAGGGCAATCCAGCCATGTTCACGGTGCCGCTGGATGCCGCCAACTACGCCGCGCTGGCGGTGGAGATCGGGCGTGTGCGCGGCTTCCTCTCCAAGGACTGCAACATGCTGGCCAGCCACCTGTTCCTGGCCGACCACAAGGCCGCCACCATCAATGGCGTGATCCAGGCGGTGAAAACCTATCGCGACCAGCACAAGCTGGCCGGGCTGGAAATCCGCCTGGCCGCAGGCAACGCGGGCGTGATCGCGGCCGTCAATGATGAAGTGGAAAAATCCGAGCTGCCCATGATGCTCTACGTCTACGGCGCCATCGTGCTGCTGGTGTTTGCGGTGTATCGCGACTGGCGCGCCATCATCGCCTGCTGCCTGCCGCTGACGGTGGCCACCTTCATCGGCTATGCCTTCATGAAGCAATTGCAGATCGGCCTGACGGTAGCGACGCTGCCCGTGATGGTACTGGCCGTGGGCATCGGCGTGGACTATGCCTTCTACATCTACAACCGGCTGCAGCTGCATCTGGCCGCTGGCCTGCCCATTGAAGAGGCGCTGCACAATGCGATCCAGGAAGTGGGCATCGCCACCATCTTCACGGCCATCACGCTCGCCATCGGCGTGGCCACCTGGTCCTTCTCCGACCTCAAGTTCCAGGCCGACATGGGCAAGCTGCTGGCCTTCATGTTCCTGGTCAACCTGGTCATGGCGATGACCGCCCTGCCCGCCTTTGCAGTGGTGCTGGAGAAGATGTTCCCGCGCAAGTCGCCCATCAAGCTCAACAGCGCCCTGGCGCACTGATTACCGATCGCAAGGACGAGTCATGATTTATTTCCGCAAACATTCCGTGGCGCTGGCCTTGGCCCTGCTGGCCGGTGGTGTCTCCCATGCCGCATTCGCGCAGGCCGGCGCAGCGGTCACGCTGTCACCTGCGCGCTCCGATGCGCATGCCCTGCACAACATGATGCTGGGTGCGACCCGTGCGGGCAGCCGTATCGTGGCCGTAGGCGCCTATGGCTACATCATCCTCTCCGACGACGGCGGTGCCAGCTATCGCCAGGCCGACAAGGTACCGGTCGATACCACGCTGACCTCGGTCAGTTTCGCCGGCACCGAGCAAGGCTGGGCCGCCGGCCACGGCGGCGTGATCCTGCATACCGCCGATGGCGGCAAGACCTGGGCCCTGCAGCGCAGCGACACCAGCGTGGACCAGCCGCTGTTCTCAATCTGGTTTGCCAATGCCAATGAGGGCTGGGCGGCCGGCCTGTGGTCGCTGCTGCTGCATACGCGCGATGGCGGCAAGAGCTGGCAGCAGGTCAAGCTGCCCACTGCACCCGGCCAGCAGCGCGGCGACCTGAACCTGCTGCACATCTTCCCCGGCCGCGATGGCGCGCTGTTCGTCTCGGCCGAGCAAGGCGTACTGTATCGCTCGCTCGATGGCGGCCAGCACTGGGAAGCGCTGGCCACGGGGAGCAAGGCTTCGTTGTGGAGCGGCGTGGTCACCGCCTCCGGGGCCATCATCGTTGGTGGTCTGGGCGGCAAGCTGCTGCGCAGCGAGGATGGCGGGCAGCACTGGCAGGTATTGGCCTCGCCCACCAGCGGCTCCATCACGGCCCTGCGCAGCGAAGGCAATCAGGTCATGGCAAGCTCGCTCTCCGGTTCGCTGCTGGTGAGCGAGGACGACGGACGGCAATGGCGCATCAAGGCTGTGGCACGCGATGCGCTGACCACGCTGGAATTGCAGGATGGACGGGCCGAGCGGCCGATCGCGTATGGCAAGGGCGGGCAGGCCAAGCTGGAGGCGAGCGTGACGCGCTAAGCTTTCCCACTGGGGCGCGCACGCATCATGTCGCGTCGGGCATTAAAAAAGGATATCCACGGATATCCTTTTTTTGATACAACACCGTACGGTTATTTTTTCAAACTGATCACTTGCGGCTGCGTGACACCCTTCAATCCCTCCTGCCCAAATTCCAGTCCCCACCCCGAACGCTTGTTGCCGCCAAAGGGCACCATGGGATGGACCATGCCGTGCTGGTTCACCCACACCGTCCCGGCCTGCAATCGGGTAACCACTTCGGCAGCACGCTGCGTATCACTGCTCCACACCGATGCGCCCAGGCCGACGTCGAGCCGGTTGGCATTGGCGATGGCCTGCTCCAGATCGCTGTAGCGGATGATGGGCAGCACCGGCCCGAACTGTTCCTCATCCACCAGGCGCGCACCATCGCGGATGTCAGTCACCAGCGTGAGCGGATAGAAATTGCCCGGGCCGTCCGGCAGCACGCCACCGCAGACGATGGTGGCCCCCTCTTCACGGGCACTGTCCACCAGCGCTGCCACCTTCTTCAATTGCATGGGATTCTGCACCGGCCCCATGGCGATGCCGGGCTGCAAGCCGTCGCCCATGGGCGTGGCCGCGATGATGGCCTTGAGCTCGGCCACGATCTGGTCATGCAGCGCATCGGGCACGTAAAGGCGCTTGGCACAGGCGCAGGTCTGCCCCATGTTGAGGAAGGCCCCCCAGAACAGGCCCGGCGCAATCGCCTTGGGATCGGCATCCTCCAGCACGATGGCCGCATCATTGCCGCCCAGTTCCATGGTGGTCGGCGTGAGGTTGCGCGCGGCCGCTGCAACAATGCGCGCACCGGTCGCACCGGATCCGGTGAACATGATCTTGTTGACGTTCGCATCCTCCACCAGCAGGGCGCCCACGCTGCCATCGCCGCTGACGGTATTGAGCACGCCGGCCGGCAGTGCTTCCGCAATCACGCGCGCCAGTTCCAGGCCGCAGACGCTGGTGTATTCGGAGGGCTTGAGCACGACCGTATTGCCGGTGTAGAGCGCCGGGATGATCTGCCAGATGGAAATCATCAGCGGCCAGTTCCAGGGTGCGATGGCGGCAATCACGCCATAGGGCTTGCGATGCAGTTCGTCGCGCCGGGTCTCGTCCTCGAACACCACTTCCGGGGCCAGTTCCAGGCTGGCCGTGGCGCGCGTCCAGGCCTCGCAGCCCCACAGTTCGAAGCGCGAGCCCGGCACCTGATCGGGGCCGACGCCGCCCAGCGGGCGGCCCTGTTCCAGCGTCACCAGCGTGGCCAGCCGTTCGGCATTGGCGGCGATGGCATCGGCCACGCGCTGCAGGTGCTCGCGCCGCTGCGCCAGTGACAAGGCTGCCCAGCCCGGCTGCGCCTGGCGTGCGGCGGCTACCGCTGCCGCGACCTCGATGGCATCGGAGTGCGGGAAGCGGCCCATGACCTGGCCGGTGGCGGGATTGTGCGAATCGAGCAGGCGGCTGCCCGTGCGCAGCTGGCCGCCGATGATGTTGGATGCGATATGCATGGAGTCTCCTTGTGAAAAAAAGACCGTCGGGCCGGAGCACGGACGGTCAAGCTTTGCCGGCTTGGGGAAGCCTTATTTCTTCTTGTTCAGGCCGAGGGTGGGCGTCTCGTCGAAGAAGTTCCAGGGCTTCAACAGGACGTGCACCCATTCGGTGGGCATGATGGGCCACTCTTCGGCACGCGCCACGTGGGTGGTGCCGGTGGTCAGCCAGACCACATCGTCCTGGTTGACGATGGACTGGTTGTCCTTGACGAAGGCACCCAGGCCGGTGTCCTCGTTCGAGCGGTTCGGATACTTGCCTTCCGGGAAGCGCTGCTGCGGGTCATAGCGGGTCACCCACAGCTGGCGGTCCATGAAGCTCAGGCGCTTGTTGAGCCATTCATCGGGCGAGAAGTTGGCGCCCTTGGCAATCGGGTGCGTACCGCCCGCATACGGAATCAACTGGTAAGAGACCGGATTGCCGACCTTGTTGAACTTGTTGGGGTTGCTCAACAAACGAATGGTCGATGCATCGAATTTCTGCGCCGCCTGCTGCTCGGTCTCTGCGGTGCGCTGCACGGTCTGCATGGTGCTGCTGCGCGGGCCGCCACGGGTGTTGGGCAACACCACCGGATCAACTTCGGTGAGCGAATTGCCTTCACCATCGATGTCCAGATCGAGACGGAAGTTGTAGATGTGCTGGTGCGTGGTGCCGACGATGTTGTGATCGATCAGCGTGCCGTAACGGGTATCCTCGGCCGCGCTGGCGTCGCGCATGGTCGAAGACTTCACGCCCTTGACCGCTTCGATGCCGGTGGCGCCGGCATTGATGCCGATGGTCCCATTCTCGGCAAAGACCCAGTCGAAGATGTAGTCGTAATTGCCGACCGTGCTGATCCAGCGGATCACCAGCTCACGCCGCTCCACTGACAGATTGGGCTGGCCGTATTCCTGGTGCTTGAATTCCGGACCGGCATAGCGTTCGAAGACGCCAATGGCGCGCGGGATGGTGCGCGGCTTGCCGCTGGTGTCGGCCAGCGTGGCATCAAGCAGCACCACGTTGTCAGGTGCATCCTTGCCGCGCTCGATGGGTGAAGTCAGCGTACCCATGCCGTATTCACCCGAATCCAGATAGGCCTTGAAATACCAGCCCACGTCCGGATCACCGTAAGGCACGATCATGCCGCCCAGCGAACCCTCGTACATGATCTGGCGCTTCTTGCCGTGGTCGTTGTAGGTGACGGTCGAGAACATCAGGCCCACGCGCGAATCCAGCTTGAAGTGCATCTCCCAGTTGCGCCAGCGCAGGGTGTTGCCGGTGATGGTGTAGTTCTTGCCCTCGGGCTCGCTGATGTCCAGCGGCTTGGGCGGCGGGACCAGTGCGCGGCCGCTGCCGTCGTAGCCGGTCGGTTTCATCGGCACCGGGATGACGCCATTGTCTTCGATCTTGATGACTTTCTTCTGCACCAGATCGACCACCGCCACCAGGTTTTCGATGGGATGTGCCCAGTAATTGCCGTCGCCGACATCCAGGTAGCTGACCACCTTGAGCAGGCGGGCATCTTCCTGCAAGGCATCCTTGCCGCCGAAGTAGCCCACGGTCAGCGGGGTGGCCACCACCTTCTTGATGTCGGTGATGCCGCGCTTGGCCAGCGCCTGGGCGTAGTCGGGGCTGGTTTCCATGGCGTTCTGGACGGTGGCGAAATCATCCACCAGCACCATGCCGTGCACGCCGGTCTTGGGCTCCCAGCGCGTCACGCTGCGTTGACCCAGATCCACTGTGCCTTCGATCACCTGACTGCCATCGAGCAGGGTGAAATCGGCGCGCCGGGCAAAGGTCTGTCCGCGTTCGCCGAGGGCGAATTTCCAGACCTGCTCCTTGGGCGGCTCGGCCACCGTGATTTCGGTAAAGCGATAGGACGGCTGCCAGCGGCCACTGGCCTTCAAGACATCCAGCGTGGCATTGATCTCATCGGCGCTGAGCGGGTTCAGCGGATGCGGCACCGCCTCGATCTGGAAAGTCTTGTCCAGGCTGGGCGCAAAGACGGTATTGATGAATTCGTCGGAGACATAGGGCTGTCCGTTCTTCATCACCAGCGGCACCGGCAGCTTGACGCTCTGGCCGTTGACCAGCGCGGTCGTGGCGCGCGGCTTGACGCGCACGGTCACGCTGTTGCGCCGGATGGTCCACAGCCCCGCATAGGCATCCCAGCGCACGGTAGCGCCGAAATCTTCCAGGGTCTTCTTGAGCGGCAACATGTGCGCGGCCGCTCCATGGGCGGCGGCCGGCAGCGGCGCCAGCAAGGCAGTGGCCAGGCTGGCTACGGAAAGCGTAGACAAGACCGCCTTGCGCAGCAGGCGGGAACGGAAACGAGTGGAGGTCATGGTCGGAACGTGTCGGTGTGGAACGGGTGTGATGGATTATTGCGTTCCCTTCCCGCACCGGCGTAGCCCGATTTGGCAAACCTGCGCGCCGCACGAGGTCCTGCGGCGGGTGCAGTCTGCGCTCTCTTCCCGCATGCAGCCTTTCT
>NZ_DBIC01000367.1:0-3727 GCF_002296545.1 Herbaspirillum sp. UBA812
CAACGATGCCGTGGCCATGACCGGAGGACAGCCGGTGGACGGTACGGTCTCGGTGCCGATGATCGCGCAGCAGATGGCGGCAGAGGGCGTGCAGCGCATCGCGCTGGTCTCGGAGGACATCAGCCGTTACATCGACCGCAACGGTTTGCCGGCGGCGGTGAGCCTGCATGACCGCAAGGAGATGGATGCCGTGCAGCGCGAGCTGCGCGAGATTCCGGGTGTGAGCGTCATCATCTACGACCAGACCTGCGCCGCCGAAAAACGCCGCCGCCGCAAGAAGGGAGAATTCCCTGACCCCAACGAACGGCTCTTCATCAATGCGGCCGTATGCGAGGGCTGCGGCGATTGTGGGTTGCAGTCCAACTGCACCTCGATCCTGCCGCTGGAGACGGAGCTGGGCCGCAAGCGCGTCATCGACCAGTCTTCCTGCAACAAGGATTACTCCTGCGTGAAGGGCTTCTGCCCCAGCTTCGTCACCGTGACCGGCGGGCAGTTGAAGAAGTCGCGCACCGGCGTCCACAAGAAAGGCGCGGCCGACGATTTCGGCGCGCTGCCCGAACCGGCCATCCCGTCTTGCGAGACGCCGTTCAACATCCTCATCAACGGCATCGGCGGCACCGGGGTCATCACCATCGGCGCACTCATGGGCATGGCCGCGCATCTGGAAGGCAAGGGCGCGTCCGTGCTGGACATGACCGGCATGTCGCAGAAGAACGGTTCCGTGACCTCGCACGTGCGCATCGCTGCACGGCGCGACACCATCCGCGCGCAGCGCATCGCCACCGGGGAAGCTGACCTGGTGCTGGGTTGCGACATGCTCACGGCGGGCGCTTTCGATGCCATTTCCAAGATGCGCCCCGGCCGCACGCGGGCGGTGGTCAACCTGCATCAGCAGCCGCCGGGCCAGTTCGCCAAAAATCCTGACTGGCAGTTTCCGTTCGAGGAGGTCAAGGCGCTGATCCTGGAATCGGTCGACCAGCAGGCCGACTTCATCGATGCGACACGCCTGGCCACGGCCCTGATGGGCGACGCCATCGCCACCAATCTCTTCATGCTGGGCTATGCCTGGCAGCGCGGTGAACTGCCCTTGAGCGAAGCCGCGCTGCTGCGTGCGATTGAACTCAATGGTGTGGCGGTCGAAGCCAACCAGACCGCTTTCCGCTGGGGCCGCCGTGCCGCAGTCGACCTGCGCCGCGTGGAGCAGATTGCGGTGCCGGCCCAACCGGTGGTGGTGCATCTGCCGCAGTCGCTGGATCAACTGGTCAAGCGCCGGGTGGCCTTGCTGACCGAGTATCAGGATGCGTCCTACGCCGCCCAATTCGCCGAAGTGGTGGAGGCCGTGCGTGCCGCCGAAGCGCCGCTGGGCAGCGACAAGCTGACCCTGGCCGTCGCCCGCAGTCTCTCGCGCCTGATGGCCTACAAGGATGAATACGAAGTGGCGCGGCTCTACACCAACGGCCAGTTCCAGAAGGAGCTGGCGCAGCAGTTCGAGGGCGATTTCACCCTCAGCTTCAACCTGGCACCGCCGATCTTTGCGCGCAAGGATGGACTGGGGCGATTGGTGAAGGCGCGATATGGCAGCTGGATGATGACGGCCTTCAAGCTGCTGGCGCGCTGCAAGGGGCTGCGCGGCGGTGTCTTCGATTTCTTCGGGCGTACCGCAGAACGGCGCATGGAGCGGGCGCTCATCGTGCAATATCGCCAGATGGTGCTGGAGTTGCTGCCCGCGTTGACGGCGGACAATCTGGCCGAGGCCATCGCCCTGGCGCAGTTGCCGGAACAGGCGCGCGGTTTCGGTCATGTCAAGGAGCAGGCGGTACAGGCCATGCAGGGGCGGCAGGCGGAATTGCTGGCAGCGTTCGCGCAAGCAGGCAATAAGCCCGCCCCGAGTGCAACGCCGGCCGCGGCCTGACCGGTCCTGACAGCTTCGGCATCGAGATCCGCCAATGTCGCGCCGGTGACAACTGTCCGGCGCGAATTCCATTAAGCTTGGGCGCAAAGCGGGAAGCCAAGTGCCCAACCCGCATTGCCTGGCAAAAACAACGAACAGGAGACAAGCATGGATTTTGAACTCAACGAAGACCAGCTGGCCTTCCAGCAAAGCGCGCGCGATTTCGCTGCGCGCGCCATGGCCCCCTTCGCCGCCAAGTGGGACGAGGAGGCGCACTTCCCGCTGGACGTGATCGCCAAGGCTGGCGAGCTGGGCTTCTGCGGCCTCTATACCCCGGAAGAGGTGGGCGGCCTGGGCCTCTCGCGCCTGGATGCCACGGTGATCTTCGAGGAACTGGCGCGCGCCTGTACCTCGACGGCGGCCTATCTCACCATCCACAACATGGTCAGCTGGATGGTCGCCACCTGGGGCCATGCCGAACTGAAGGAAGAATGGTGCGAGCAACTGGCCGCCGGCCAGAAGATCGGCTCCTACTGCCTCACCGAGCCGGGCTCGGGATCGGATGCCGCCTCGCTCAAGACCACGGCGCGCCGGGTCGATGATTTTTACCTCATCAACGGTTCCAAGGCCTTCATCTCGGGCGCGGGCAGCACCGACCTGCTGGTGGTGATGGCCCGCACCGGCGGCCCCGGTGCGCGCGGCGTCTCGGCCATCGCGGTGCCGGGCGATACCCCGGGCATCAGCTACGGCAAGAAGGAAAGCAAGATGGGCTGGAACAGCCAGCCCACGCGCACCATCAGCTTCGACAACGTCAAGGTGCCGGTAGGCAACTTGCTGGGCGAGGAGGGCGAGGGCTTCGTCTTCGCCATGAAGGGACTCGATGGCGGCCGCATCAACATTGCCACCTGCTCGGTGGGGGCGGCGCAGGCGGCGCTGGATGCGGCGCACGCCTACATGAAGGAACGCAAGCAGTTCGGCCGTCCGATTGCCGACTTCCAGGCGCTGCAATTCAAGCTGGCCGACATGCAGACCGAACTGGTGGCCGCGCGCCAGATGGTGCGGCTGGCAGCGGCCAAGCTGGATGCCGGCTCGCCCGAAGCCACCACCTATTGCGCCATGGCCAAGCGACTGGCGACCGATCTGGGTTTCCGCGTCTGCAATGAGGCGCTGCAATTGCACGGCGGCTATGGCTACATCCGCGAATATCCGCTGGAACGCTATTTCCGCGACGTGCGGGTGCACCAGATCCTGGAAGGCACCAATGAAATCATGCGCGTCATCATCTCGCGCAACCTGCTCGGCCGCGACACGCTGGACGACATCCGCTGAACCCTCACGAGGAAACGCATGAGCACCTACACCAACCTGAAGCTGGAAAAATGCGGCCGCACCGCTGTGCTGACCCTGTCCAATCCGCCGGCCAATACCTGGACCCGTGAAGCCCTGGCCGACCTCACGCGCCTGGTCAAGGACCTCAACGCCGACCGTGAGATCTATACCCTGGTGGTGACCGGTGAGGGAGAAAAATTCTTTTCCGCCGGCGCCGACCTCAAGCTCTTCGCCGATGGCGACAAGGCCATGGCACGCGAGATGGCGCGCCGCTTCGGGGAAGCCTTCGAGACCTTGTCGGGCTTCCGGGGCGTTTCGATTGCGGCCATCAATGGCTACGCCATGGGCGGTGGCCTGGAGTGCGCCCTGGCCTGCGACATCCGCATCGCCGAAGAACAGGCCCAGATGGCCTTGCCGGAAGCCGCGGTGGGCTTGCTGCCCTGCGCGGGCGGTACGCAGAACCTGCCGTGGCTGGTCGGTGAAGGCTGGGCCAAGCGCATGATCCTG
>NZ_DBIC01000039.1:0-3221 GCF_002296545.1 Herbaspirillum sp. UBA812
GAGCTGACGTTGAACATGGCCGTGCCGGCATTGCCGTTCTGGTCCAGGCCCAACTGCTGCTGCTGGTTGAAGGCCGTGCCCATGGCGATGGCGATGCGGCCCAACGCGTTTTGGGTCGGATCCAGCGTTTCCGTGCGGTACTTGAGCAGACCGCCCAGGCTGCCGCCGTCATAGAAGAAGCTGTCGGGAATCGTGACCGTGCCGCCGCCCGCAGTGACCTGGCCGATCTGCAGACGCGAGACGTCGGTAGGCGAATTGGTCACCACCATCTGGGTGATCTGGTCACCCGTCACCAGCGCCTGGCCGGTGCCGATGAACACGCTCACCGCGCCGGTATCCTGCGGCACGGTGGTGATCTTGACATACTTGTTCAGCTCGGACACCAGCTGGTCGCGCTGGTCCAGCAGATCGTTGGGCGGCTGGCCGCCACCGGTGCCGTTGGCATTGACGATCGCCTGGTTCAGCTTGGCGATCTGCTGGGCATAGGAATTGATGCTGGTCACCGTGGAGGTGATCTGGCTGTTGACGCTGGCGCTGCTCTGGGCCAGCTGGTCATTGATGCTGGAGACGCGCGCCACCAGGGTCGACGCCTGCGACAGCACCGACTGGCGCGAAGCCTGGGTATTCGGGTTGGAGGCCAGGTTCTGGACTGCCGCAAAGAAATCCTGCAGCGCGGGCGACAGGCCGGCCTTGGTGTCGGCCACCATGTTGTTGATCTGCGAGATCTGGGAGTAGTACGAATCCAGCGAACTGGCCGAACTCTGCGAGGCCAGCGCCTGCTTGGTCAGGAAGTCGTTGTAGATGCGCTTGATCTCGGTGACCTGGGTGCCCTGCCCGACGAAACCGTAACCGTAATTGATGCCGCCGGCCGAGCTCTGCACGACTTCCTGGCGGTTGTAGCCGGGAGTGGTGGCGTTGGAGATGTTGTGGCTGGTGGTGGCCTGCGCCGCCATGGCCGCCTGCAACGCGCTTTGCCCGATACTGAAGATGTTAGTTGCCATGCTAGGTTGTCGTCCCTGAAAGCTTTTAGCGGAATAACCAAGTCAACGGCAGGATTGACCAAAACTTTAGAGGGTCCGGGCCAAATTTGTTTCCGGCCGGAACCGATGAGCTTGCCGCCCGGACACGCCCTGCGGCGCTGAAAAATCAGGCCGAGAGCGACTGGCGGATGATGCGCGAAAGCTTCTCCGCATAGTGCGGATCGGTCGCATAGCCGGCGCGCTGCAGCCCATAGGCGAAGCCGTGGGCATCCTGGGCGCTGGCCAGTACCTTCTCGTAGCGCGGATTGCTGCGCAGCAAGTTGGCGTAATCCTTGAAGGCATCCGCATAGGAATCATAGGCGCGGAATTTCTCCACTCGCTTCTGCGGTTTGCCGTTGATGTATTCGATGGTGGTGGCCTCGACCACCTTGCCGGTCCAGTTGCCGGTGGCCTTGATGCCGAACAGGTTGTGCGCCGAGCGGCCATCGCGCGTGACGATTTCCTTCTTGCCCCAGCCGGTCTCCAGCGCGGCCTGCGCCAGCATGAACTTGGCCGGAATGCCGGTCATCTTGCTGGCCATTTCGGCGTCGGCCTGCAGGCGGTTCTGGAAGGCTTCGACGTGGGCCGGCTTGTTGGAATTGCGGCGCTGCTTGTTGCGGCCATCCTGGTCCGTACTCTCCGCCGCCTGCTGGCTGGCGAAGCTCTGGATGAACTTGGCGCGGTCGGCATCGCTCATGTCCTTGACCAGCGGAATGCCCATCGGCAGGCCCTCTTCGCCCGGCAAGGGATTGCCCTCCAGGTCTTGCGCGTCCGGCAGTTTCTTGGGCAGCGAAGCCGAGAGCTGGCGCGTCAGCACGTCAGCCAGGCCCACGCCGCGCTGGGCCAGGCTCTGGCTCAACTGCTGGTCCAGCATGGAGGTAAACATCTTGGTCTGTTCGTTGTCGAACGGGCCGTTCTGCGGGGTGGCATCCCGCATGCTCTTCATCACCATGTTCAGGAACAGCGCCTCGAATTGCTTGGCTGCGCCCTTGACGGACTCCGGCGTGTTCTGCTTGGCAGCCTCACGCAGGCCGTTCAGCCCATTCGCATCGACGGCAAGTCCCTCGGTCGGATTGGATGGGTTGATCTTGTTGAGCATGGATTACCTTGGTGGAAAGCGTTGGGTGTCGGATCAGTCCGGAGCGTCAGATCACTTCGAGTTCTGCGCGCAGCGAACCGGCCGCCTTCATGGCCTGCAGGATGGCCAGCAAGTCCTGCGGCGTGGCACCGATGGCATTGAGCGCCTTGACCACATCGGACAGCGAGGCCCCGCCCTTCAACAGCATGACCTTGCCCGGCTCCTTGTTGATCGAGACCTGGGCATTCTGCACGCCCGCGGTCTGGCCACCGGCCAGGGCATTGGGCTGGCTGACGGCATTGTCGGCCTGGATCACCACCGACAGGTTGCCGTGCGAGACCGCGCAGGTATCGAGCATCACGCTCTGGTTCATCACCACCGAGCCGGTACGTGCATTCAGGATCACCTTGGCGGCCAGCTTGCCGGGGGTGACATCGACGTTTTCGAGCGCGCCGAGGAAGGCCACGCGGTCGCCGCTGGAGATCGGTGCGCGCACCCGGATCACGCGGCCATCCTGGGCCACGGCGGTATCACTGCCAAAACGCTTGTTCAGTGCATCGACCACCCGGCTGGCGGTCGAGAAATCATTGTCGTTCAGTTCCAGCATGACCATGTCGCCGCCGCCGAGGGAACTGGGTACGGCCCGTTCCACGGTCGCACCGCCCGAGATGCGGCCTGCCGACAGCTGGTTGATGACGGTGCTGCTGCCGGCAGCCGAACCACCGGCACCACCGACCACGATGTTGCCCTGGGCGATGGCATAGATCTGGCCGTCCGCACCCTTCAGGGGAGCCATCAGCAGCGTGCCGCCGCGAATGCTCTTGGCATTGCCGATGGAAGAAACGGTCACGTCAATCAGTTGGCCCGGCTGCGCGAAGGCCGGCAAAGTAGCCGTCACCATCGCCGCCGCCACGTTCTTCAGCTGCATGTTGCTGCTGGTGCCGGTAGGCACGTTCACACCCAACTGCTGCAGCATGCTGATGACGCTCTGCACCGTAAAGGGGGTCTGTGTGGTCTGGTCACCGCTGCCATCGAGGCCCACGACCAGTCCATAGCCAACCAGCTGGTTCTGACGCACGCCCTGGATGCTGGCCAGGTCCTTGAGTCGCTCCGCGTGGGCCGGC
>NZ_DBIC01000051.1:0-2733 GCF_002296545.1 Herbaspirillum sp. UBA812
ATTCTTCACCGCCATAGCGCGCCACGGTTTCACCGGCGCGGCCGATGGCGTGCTGCAGTGTCTGCGCTACCTGGCGCAAGACCGCATCCCCTGCAACGTGGCCGTAATGATCGTTGTAGGGCTTGAACCAGTCGACGTCGATGAAAGCCACCGTGAGCGGCTTGGCGTGGCGCAGGCTGCGCCGCCATTCGTGATCCAGTGTCTCGTCGAAGCTGCGGCGGTTGGCGATGCCGGTGAGGCCATCGGTGAGGCTGAGTGAACGCAGACGTTCGTTGGCCTGCGCCAGATCACGCGTGCGTTCGGCGATGCGCAGCTCCAGCGATTTGTTGAGGGCGCGCAGGGATTCCTTTTCCTGTTCCAGTTGCGCGTAGAGCGCGCGGTTCTGGCGTGACTGCTTGCGCAGGCTGGACAGCATCGCGTTGATGGCATCGGCCAGGAAGTGCAGCTCATGGCGCGTGCGTCCTCGCAGCCGGATGCGTTGCGGATTGTCGGGGTGATCGGGCTGGTTCAGATCCTGTCCGCGCACGAAGTCCGACAGCCGGGTGATGGGCCGTCCGAGCCAGCGGTGGAAGACGTAGAGGAAGATGAACCACAGCACCAGCGTCTTGATGACCGAGTTGATGAGGATCAGCGTAAAGCCGTAGGCCACCTTGCGGATCACCACCTGGCGGCTGGAATAGACGGTCCAGGCACCGATGTCGTGGGTGACGCCGTGTTCATCGCGATAGAGAATCGGGAAGCGATGGCTGGTGGCGGCATTGAAGAAACCCGGCTTGACGGCACTGCGCGCGCCATCGGCGTCGACGTGGATCTGTTTGCCATCGTGATCGATGATATTGCCCAAGGCCATCACCAGCTTGCCTTGCGGGTCTTCGATCTTCACCCCGGTGACCACGGGCAGGTTGCTGATGCCGCGCAGGGTGGCCTTTTGCACGTCCCCCTGGAAGCGCCAGGTGGAGCTGGCCAGACTGGCACCGAAGGTCAGGTCCATGGCCCGCAATTCGTTGTCCACACCGGATTGCGTGTGCTCATATTCTGCGCCAAGTTGCAGGCAGGTCACGATCAGCGTCACCAGAAAGTAACTGCCGAAGATGATGCGCAGCAGATGGACTGCCAGGGAATTCTTGGAGAGCAAATTCATTTTCTTGCGTGGCGGGTTGCCTTGCTCAGGAGTTCGCGCGTGCGTGCAACGCAATGTAGATGCGGTATGCAGACATCGTGCCAGCGAGGGTGGTGCGGCTGACGTAGTGTGAGGTGCGGCGTTCCGTCAGATTGCACTGTACCGAGAGTACGCAACGTATCTCAGCCGATGCTGGCTCAGCGGCTTTGTATCGGATGCTGTGCGTGGGAGTGGCTTGGAACTGCCGCATCGAGTGGTCTCCCGCTGGTGTGTTGGCGGCCGTTGTGGGCCTTTCCGTTTTTTTTGACTTGCGGGGTAAATTCTAACAGTTCGGTTTTACGTCTTCGTTGGCGATCTTGACTTAAGTTAATTAGTAATGAGGATCGTTGCAGATTTGTCAGAAGTATTGATGAGGTTTGGCGTTGGGGAGTGGGCGTAACCAGCCCACTTTGTTCTCATAGATCAAAAATGTTCCGATGTGCTTCCAAGTACTTTTGGTGCTCTTGCCGCAAAGGAAGATTAATTCCGTGATGAATATTTAAGGCGAGAGCATCTCGTTCGGAGAGATGCGGGCTAATGAGGATGTGCCCTTCACCGTCAAAACTGATCAAGCCCTTATCGAACAGACGATCGATATGAACAGCAAAGAGGAAACCGTTGTAAGGATCTAACTTTTCTTCATCGGAAGAAATGGCCCAGGGTTTGACGTGGCTTGCGATCAGTAGATCTGGGTTAGTGATGCCGGTGATCGGGCAGCGCTGCCAAAGAGTAAGTAAGTCGCGCCTAAAGCGCCCTTGACCAATCCGTGCTTCGCGCAGTGCTTGTTTAGTTGTGGGCGAAGCAGATCTTCTTTGCGACATTGTTGGTGCGCTTAGATTGAGCGATGTAGTGGCGATTGCTTCCTCTTGGTCGCCCGCTAGGCGCAATAAATCAATTCCGGCATCGGTCGGTAACGATGCCATATACCCTTGAAAGATAGTGCCGGTTTTTGTGACGACGCGTGGCGTGCAACGGTCGTTATAGCGATCCTTGAATGAATCGAGGATGTAGCCTTCAATACTGATGGGCGGTTCGAGTGGGATGAACTCGACATCCACGCGCCGCCCATTTGGATCCCATTCTGTAAAGGTCCGGGTAGAGGGCGGCGCTGCTTCGTAGGCATCCAATTTTGCGATGGCGACGTAGGCGATCTTACGATCGACATTACAGAAGATGATGTCGCCAGCGCGGACAGTGGCCACTGAATTCCAGTGACTAAAGTAAGTCGTCCGTACGCCTCCATCTGTCTTTGGTTTTTCGCTGTGTATCGGTGCCCAAAGAAAATGGCCTTCAATGGCCTCTTTATGCGATTTGCCGATATTGACCCAGAAAAAATTCAAACCTTCCCCCGTTTTTTTCCCATTTTTCTCAAGAATATTCGAGATCTGGGCGATTTGGGGAGAGTTTCTTCTAGCGACAAGCTAAGAAGCGGAGGTGAAGCAAAAGGCGTAAAACAAAAAACCCGCCCTTCTTTCGAAGAGGCGGGTTTTTCGGACGGCGCCGCATACGCATGATTGCACATGCAGCGACGGGTATCTGGTGGTGATAGGTGGACTTGAACCACCGACCCCAGC
>NZ_DBIC01000051.1:3056-6347 GCF_002296545.1 Herbaspirillum sp. UBA812
GCTGTGCTCTAACCAGCTGAGCTATATCACCAGGAGGCAAGCCCGAGACTATAGAGGTCTAATCTCCTTCTGTCAATACTTTTTCCGCATTTCCCTCTTAATTTTATCCACAGGCCCCGGCAGCTCATCCGGCGCGGCGTTCCGCCAAGGCTTGCTGCACCCGCGCCAGCACCTCGGCGGTGGCCTCCGGGCGGTTGCAGTCGATGCTGATGCGCTCCGGCATGGAGCGCAGCCAGGTCAGCTGGCGCTTGGCCAGCTGGCGCGTGGCCGCAATGCCTTTCTCGCGCAGCGCCGTGGCATCGATGCTGCCGTCCAGGTATTCCCACATCTGCCGATACCCCACACAACGCATCGACGGCAGCCCCAGATGCAGGTCGCCCCGCGCGCGCAAAGCGGCGACTTCACGTTCCAGCGCGCCACCGCGCAGCATCAGGTCAAAGCGCAATGCAATGCGCTCATGCAGCACCGCGCGATCGGCTGGTTCCAGCGCCAGCGGCAGCATCTCGAACGGCAGCGGCTCAGGCGGCTTCTGCGACAGCAAGGACGACATCGGCTGCCCCTTCAGCAAGCTGATCTCCAGCGCACGCTGGATGCGCTGGCTGTCAGTCGGCTTCAGTCGCGCAGCCGTGACCGGGTCCAGCGTCGCCAGGCGCGCATGCATGGCCGGCATGCCGATCCGTGCCGCCTCCTCATCCAGTTGCGCACGCAATGCCGGATCGGCCTGCGGCAGCTCATCCAGGCCGTCACGCAGCACCTTGAAATACAGCATCGTCCCGCCCACCAGCAAGGGCAGCTTGCCGCGCGATGCAATCTCCAGCGTGAGCCGCAGCGCATCCTGGCGGAACTGCATGGCCGAGTAAGCTTCGGTCGGGTCGATGATGTCGATCAGGTGGTGCGGCACGGCAGCCAGCTCTTCCGGGCTGGGCTTGGCGGTGCCGATATCCATCTCGCGGTAGACCAGGGCCGAATCGACGGAAATGATTTCGCAGGGCAGGTGGCGGGCAATCTCCAGCGCAGCGGCAGTCTTGCCGGACGCAGTGGGGCCCATGATGGCCAACGCCAGAGGCAGTTGCTGGGTCATCACACGATCCTTACTGGCCACGCAGGAAGAGCTTGTCCAGATCCGACAGGCCCATCTGGGTCCAGGTCGGACGGCCGTGGTTGCACTGGTCGGAACGTTCGGTGGCTTCCATCTGGCGCAGCAGCGCATTCATCTCCGGCAGCGTCAGACTGCGATTGGCACGCACCGCCGTATGGCAGGCCAGCGTACCGAGCAGTTCGTTGCGGCGCTCCAGCAAGACACGCGAACCACCGTACTCGCGCACATCGCGCAGGACGTCGCGGGCCAGCGTCTGGGCGTCAGCGTTCTTCAGCAGCGCCGGGACGGCACGCACGGCCAGCGTGGTCGGGGACATCACGGCAATGTCGAAGCCCAGGGCCGACAGCGTTTCCTGATGTTCTTCCACCGTGCCCACTTCCACCGGATCGGCATAGAAGGTGACCGGGATCAGCAGCGGCTGCACGAACATCTCGTTGCCATCGAGCGCGGTCTTCAGTTGTTCGTAGAGGATGCGCTCATGCGCAGCATGCATGTCCACCACCACCAGGCCGGCCTGGTTCTGCGCCAGCACGTAGATGCCATGCAGTTGCGCCAGCGCGAAGCCGAGCGGGAAGTCGCCATCCGGCAGGGGGGCGGCGGGCTGTGCAGCGGACTGGAAGGCTGCGCTGTTGAAGCCTGCCGCCGCATTGCCACTGTCGCTCTGCCCGGCAGGCTCGCTGCGGAACATGTTGCCGTAGGCCGCGCGGTCCTGGCGTACGCCGAAGCCGCCGCTGCCCGGTCCGCCGTTGCCGGCAAAGGAGAACGGGCGCGGTTGTTCAGCGAACTGGGCGGAGAAGCTCTGCTGTTTCTGTTCGCGCATCCAGGGCAGCGGGGCATTCGGGCCACTGGCGGGAGCGGGCGCGCCCTCGGCGCTCTCGGTCTGTTGCTGCGGCAGATTGCCGAAGGACACGGCCGAGGTCTGCGCCAGCGCGCGCGAGACCGCGTGAAATACGAACTGGTGCACCGCGCGACTGTCGCGGAAACGCACTTCGATCTTGGATGGGTGCACGTTCACATCCACCAGCGCCGGGTCCAGCGTCAGCGACAGCGCATAGGCCGGATAACGGTCGCCATGCAGCACATCCTGATAGGCGGCGCGCACGGCGTGGGTGAGCAGCTTGTCACGGACGAAGCGGCCGTTGACGTAGAAATACTGGCCATCGGCGCGTGCCTTCGAGGCCGTCGGCAGGCCGACGAAACCATGCAGGCGCAAGGGGCCCGCACTCTCGTCGAGCGGCAGACGCGCATTGGCGAATTCGTCACCGAGGATGTGCGCGCTGCGCTTGGCGAATTCACCGACGTTCCAGTGATCGACCGTCTTGCCGTTATGCGACAGCGAAAAACTCACATCCGGACGCGCCAGCGCAATACGCCGCACGACCTCGGCGCAGTGGCCGTATTCGGTCTGTTCGGACTTGAGGAATTTGCGGCGCGCCGGGGTGTTGAAATACAGGTCCTGCACGTCGATGGTCGTGCCCTGTGCGCCTGAGGCCGGGGCCACGGTACCGAATTGGGAGCCGGTGATTTCCCATGCATGCGGGGCATCGGCGGTGCGGCTGGTTACCGTGAGCTGGGCCACCGAGGCGATTGAGGCCAGCGCCTCGCCGCGGAAGCCGAGCGTGGAGACATTCTCCAGGTCAGTCAGCGACGCAATCTTGGACGTCGCATGGCGCGCCAGTGCCAGCGGCAATTGCTCAGGTGGAATGCCGCGTCCGTTGTCGGTGATGGCGATGCGCTTGACGCCGCCTTGCTCCAGGCGCACGGTGATTTGCGTGGAGCCGGCATCAAGCGCGTTCTCCAGCAATTCCTTGACCACGGCGGAAGGACGTTCGATCACCTCGCCAGCGGCAATCTGCGAGATCAACTGATCGGGCAGGGCCTGGATGGGGCGGTGGGACGGGGCGGCAGCCGGTTCGGAAGCGGGGGAGGAGTGCGGTGCGTTCATGGCGGGATTATACCTGCCGACGCCAGGGGCCGGATGTGACGAAGCCGCCCGGGGGCGGCTTCTTGGGAGCGGATGCGATCAGGGTTTTCTGCAGGGCAATCGTTGGATCGCCGCGCAGAAAATCATGCAAACGATATAAATGATTTACACACGGAAGGTGCTCACTGCGGCAGCCAGGCGCTCGGCCTGCTGCTGCAGCGATTGTGCAGCGGCTGCGGCCTGCTCCACCAGCGCTGCATTCTGCTGG
>NZ_DBIC01000051.1:6640-6872 GCF_002296545.1 Herbaspirillum sp. UBA812
ACCAGCGCTGCATTCTGCTGGGTGCTCTCATCCATTTGCGCGATGGCACGGTTGATCTGGTCGATCCCTTCGCTCTGCTCGCGGCTGGCGGTGGTGATCTCGCTGATGACGGTGGAGACGCGCTGCACGCTGGCCACCACGTCGTTCATGGTGTTGCCGGCCTGGGAGACCAACTGGCCGCCACCGGCCACGGTCTGCACCGAGGCGTCGATCAGTTCCTTGATTTCCTTGG
>NZ_DBIC01000333.1:0-3232 GCF_002296545.1 Herbaspirillum sp. UBA812
CCCATCTCCGCACGGATGGTCTGAAGGAACGGCAGTCCGCGAATCTGCTGGCAGCTGTGCAGCGGCAGGCAGCGATGCTGCTTGGGCCAGAGTGATTCGTGCTTCAGCAGATGGGACAGCTCGTGGTAACGCGCGATGCCCACTTCCCTGAATTGCGCCACCAGCTCCGGATGCGCCCTACCGATCACGTCGAGCCACTGCTCGGTGATGGCAGCGCGAAAGACCTCCAGCTCCTCAGGCGTGAGCCGGACATCGCTGGAATAGCCGGGCGTGTCGAAAATCTTGTCCTTCAGGTTCAGTGCAGTCATGGCGTGCTCGCGCTGGGTCAGTCGTGCATGCGGATCAGGCAGCGGCCCGACATGGCGCCGCTGCGCATGCGCTGGATGGCGACGTTGATGTCGTCCAGCTTGAAGTGCTCGGTGATGAGCGGCTTGAGCTGGATGAGGCCGGCATCAAGCAGCCTGGTATAGCGGGGAATGTCGACATGCGGCACGGCCTCGCCGCCATGCGACCCGCTGATGGTCTTCTCGAAGTGCAGCGGCAGCGAGTAGATGCTGATGTTGCGGCCGGCACGCGGCACCCCCACCAGAACCACGCGTCCCTGCGCCTTGGTCAGCTCATAGCCCATCTCGATGATGGGCGGCTGCCCGGTATTGTCGATGAAGACATCGATGCCTTGCTTGCCCGTCAGCTCCAGCAGCGCTGTGCGGGCATCGACCTGGCTGGCATTGATCAGATGCGTGGCACCGACCTGTTTGGCCAGCGCCAGCCGGCCTTCGTGCAGATCGACCGCAATGATGGGGTAGGCAGAGCGCAGCGAGGCTGCCTGGATGATGTTCAGGCCGACGCCGCCGGCACCGAAGACCACCACCGATTCCCCCAAACGGATGTCCGCATTGTTCTCGGCCACACCGAAGCCCGTGGTGACCGCACACCCGAACAGTGCCGCAACATCCATGTCGCTGGAGGGATCGATACGGGTGACACGATTCTCCGAAACGATGGCGTATTCGTTGAAGGTCGCGATCAGGCCGGCGTTGAGCGGCTTGCCGCGCCAGGTGTACTTGGGCGGAAGCGATTCGATACCCTGGCTCTTGCGCCAGTGCAATACCACACGATCGCCCGGCTTGACGAAACGCACGCCGGGACCGACTTCCTCCACGATGCCCGAGGCCTCGTGGCCGAGCAGGTGCGGCAGGTACTTGTCCTCGCCCTTGGCGCCGTCGATTTCACCGAGCTGGGAGCCGCACACGCCGCTGACACCGATCTTCACCAGCACTTGTCCGACGTCGAGCTGCGGCGGCAGTTCGACCTCATCGATGATCAGCGGCTGTTGCAGTTCGGCCAGGATGGCCGCACGCATGGTCTTGGGAATGCTCATGGTGTTCACTCGAAATAGATGAGGGAATGGTCGCCGGTATAGCCAGTCTGGCGGAACCACCAGTCCCATTCTTCGGGGGTGCAGAAGGCTTCGCAGGTGACCTGCCAGTACAGCAGGTTAGCCTTTTCGGTTTCGTTGCGATATGACTCTACGCAAACATATTTCTGCTTGCCGACCCGCTCCATTTCCCGCAAGGCCTTGTCCAGATCGTAGTTGTGCAGGTTGTGCAGCGTGGTGATGGAAAAGACGAAATCGAAATATTGGTCAGGGAAGGGCAGGCTGGTGGCATTGCCCAACAGCAGGCGATCGCGGATCTCTTCCTTCGCATGCTCCAGCGCATAGGGAGAAATGTCGAGGCCATGGATCTCCAGGCCGGGGACCAGCAGCGACATCTCGTACAGCAGAAATCCCTTGCCGCATCCCACGTCGAGCACCTTGTCGCCCGCCTTCAGGCCATAGTGGTCGATCATCGCCTGCGCCACCGGTGCCCAGCGGCCCGGCATGTAGCGATAGCCGCCGTAGCAGATGCGGCGATCGCCGTCCCAGTAGTCGAATCCCCATTGCTTGGCCAGCTCGGCCGCCTTGGGCTTGGGGAATTCAGGGTCGTTCACGCGCGCCAGATAATCGCGCTGGGTGCTTTTGTGAACAGAGCTGAGGAAATCGATGTAGGCCATGTCTTATACCAGTCTGGATTGGAAAAATTGTCGCGCCTTGTCGAGCTGGGTGCGCTTGCGCTGATCCACGGAGATCGATGCATCGGCAAACTGCCGTCGCCGCGCGGCCTCGGGCAGGAATTCGTTGAGCATGATGCAGCACCATTTTGCCTGCATCACCGGCAGCAGCTGCCGGGCGCGCTCGCGCAGCGAGCCGGCCCGCTCGGACCAGGCCAGTGCCTGGCCGGCAAAATCCTCGAAGTCGCCAAAGGGTACCGGGACGGCGGGCTGGCAAAAGAAGTCACCGATCATCTTGGCCGGATCATCCCACCCGGCGTATTCGAAATCGATGAAGCACAACTGGCCATCAGGTCGCAGCAAGACGTTGTGAAAGCCGAAGTCGGAAGGCGATATGCAACGGTCCGCCTCCGCCAGCAGCGGGAGACCCTCGGCAAGCAGCCGCGCGCGGTGGTGCTGCCAGACTGCCGCCATCTCGCTGATCAGTGCCTGCGCTTGTGCGTCCAGCGCATCAGCTGGGGCGAGGGCCTGCAGGCGCGCGATGCGCCGGTCGACGGTAGTCAGGTGTTGCGTCAGATCGAAACAGGCTTCGGAGGCCGGCGGCAGATCGTGACCGTCGTGCCGCGCCGCATTGAGGACGTGCAGAAATTGTGCGGCGGCCATGACATGGGCCGATGTCAGTCGTGCTGCGGCGATCTTCTCGCCATGGACGTATTCGTAAAGGCCGACCCGCTGTTGGAGGTCGCAGGCCAGCGCGCGCGGGACGCAGTGCAAGCCGAGCTTGCCGGCGTAGCGCAGGAATCGGTACTCCGCTCCCAGGCGGTCGCGGGTATCGGCAGCATCGCTGAAATAGGCCTTGGCCAGATAGCGGCCACCCGCCGTGTCAACGGCATAGACGCGGTTGTTGCCGCCGCCGTCGAGCGCAGTGAGGCGCAGGTCGCCAGCATCCAGTCCCGACTGTGTCAGCAAGGCCGTGATGGTGGCTTGCAGCCCGGTGTTCACCATCGTTCCTCGAAGAAGGCCCGGATCCCCGGCCATCCACTGAGTCGCGTGAATTCCGATGTGGCAGCGTGATTACCCTCGGGATCGAACAGCAGGCGCACCGTCTGCGGCGGGAATCCCGGCATGCGCAGGGTCTCGGGCAGAATGTCGATGTAGTAATGGCAGTCTTAGTAGGGGT
>NZ_DBIC01000205.1:0-591 GCF_002296545.1 Herbaspirillum sp. UBA812
CAATCCGGATCATGTCTAGCGACGGCCACGTTCTGGACATGATCTTGATACACCAGCCAAAGCTTGTTGGGACTTTTGTTATAGGCGTCCAGCAACATCTTCTCATCGTCACTGCCAAGCAAAACTCTTCCTTGGTCATCGCTGCGACCGTTAAGGATCTTCTTGCCTCCTGTCAGCGCCTCATGCATGTCATCAGCATGAACGATGCGCCACGGATAGCTCGGCATGGGGACACCGTTGGGACCGGGTATGTCTTGCAGATGCATGTTGAATTTAGGCTGGGAGACGTCCACCTCTGTTCTTGGCAGCGCCGGCAGGGATACTTCGCGCCGCACCGGTCCATCAAACACCTTCTGCCCAGCATGAATGGTGAGCTTCCCCGGACACTGCACCGTGATGTTCCCCCCATCAATAGTGATGTTGGCCCCACCCGCCGTAGACAGGGTAATCTTCTTGGCCGCCGCCCAATCCACGCTGGCATTGGCACTCACCACGCTCACCTGATCACGCGCCTGCACCGCCAGCGTATCGGCTTGTGCCTGCACATCGATATTCTGTTGCGCGGCAATCATCTGCAAACCCTGCCCGCCC
>NZ_DBIC01000205.1:895-2112 GCF_002296545.1 Herbaspirillum sp. UBA812
CCTGCCCGCCCTCGCCCGCCGTAACGGCCCCGGCCAGCACACCCAAGGCCTGTCCGCTGCGCAGGCGCAATTGATTGCCACTGACATGCTGGCTGTCCTGCCCTGAAAGCAGGCTCACCGTCTCGCCATTGGCCAGTTGCAGATGCTGGCCCGCGACCACGCCCATGCCTTCCTTCGCGGCGATGCCGATCAGCGCCGAGGTGCTCTGGGGGACCTTGCCCTCGCCCGTCTGCGTGTAGACGGCGGCCACATCCTCGCCGCTCTTGTCTGGCGCGCCATCGACCATGCCGGCGGCCGCCGTGCGAATGGCTTCGAGGGGCGCGGCGCTGTCATTGATGACGCTGGCATTGGCCTGCGCCGGGCCGACATGGCTGGCCATGGCGACGGTCTTGTGGGTCACCGCCGCCTGGTTGAAAGTCTTGCCCAACAACGTGGCCTGCTTCAGCAGGGCCATGCCGCCGGTGTTGTCGCCCGCCGGATCGCGGCTGGCCGCAGCATGTTCGATCCGGTAGCTGGAAAACAGGATGCCGCTGCCCGCACGTAGTGCGCCATACGCATCGGTGCGCAGTTCCGCCCCCGTACCACGGAAGCTGCCGCGATAGTTATCGGCCGCATGAATCAGGTGCCCGAGATTGAGTTCAGAGGCCGTCTGTGAAGTCTTGAGCTGGATGCGGCCCTGGGCATCGGTATCGTCGAACAGCAGCTGGTTGTAGCCGGTCCCGCCAAATTCCTTGGAACGGATGCCCCACTGCGCAGCGGCATTGCGATGGCCTTCGCCATCCTGACTGCCGCCGTGCCAGGTCGGCGCATTGCCGCCGGCCAGATTGCCCTGGCCACTGGGAGAAAGATCACTGGCACTGGTGAAGACCTTGTTGCGCTCCTGCTCGCCACCCTGCGCGGCTTCGCCTCCGGGCGTGGGTGCGGCAGAACCTTCACCCTGGCCGTTGTAGAGCGCGCCCAGAATGACCGGCCGATCGATGTCGTCTTCCAGAAACTGCACCAGCACCTCCTGTCCGATACGCGGCAGGAACTGCATGCCGTTGCCGCCACCGGCCGAGCGCTGCGCCACGCGCACCCAGCAGGTCGCGGCGGCATCGTTGTTGCGGCCCTGCCAGTGGAAACGGATGCGGACCCGGCCCAGGCGGTCACAATGGATTTCATCGGCACCGTTGGCGCTGCTCTCGCCATTGGGTCCGACCACGATGGCACTCTGGCTG
>NZ_DBIC01000205.1:2398-2536 GCF_002296545.1 Herbaspirillum sp. UBA812
GACCACGATGGCACTCTGGCTGCCTCGCGCGGTGGCACCCGCGTGACGATACAGGCCGGTGCCATCTGCCAGCACCGGACGCCACACCACATCGGCACGGATCGCCTCGAAGGCATTGGCATAGCCGAGCTTGCGGGC
>NZ_DBIC01000267.1:0-5547 GCF_002296545.1 Herbaspirillum sp. UBA812
GCAGGATCTATGAAGAGCAAAATGATTTTCGGCTTCCATGCCGTGACCTCCCGCATCCGCCACGAGGCTTCCTCGGTGGAAGAGATTTACGTGGATGCCGAGCGCCGCGACCGCCGCATGCTGGATTTGCTGCATGCCGCCAAGGAAGCCAATGTGCGCATCATCCAGGCCGACGACCAGCGCCTCGCGGCCATGGTCGGCACGCGCCGTCACCAGGGCGTGGTGGCCAAGGCCGCCGCGCTGTCGCTGGCGCGCACCCTCGATGAACTGCTGGACGCCGTGGTCGGTCCGCCGCTGCTGCTGATCCTCGACGGCATCACCGATCCGCACAACCTGGGCGCCTGCCTGCGCGTGGCCGATGGTGCCGGCGCGCATGCCGTGATCGCCCCCAAGGATCGCGCCGTGGGCCTCAACGCCACGGCCATGAAAGTGTCCAGCGGTGCGTCCGATACCGTGCCCTACATCACCGTCACCAACCTGGCCCGCACCATGCGCGACCTGAAGGAGCGCGGCGTGTGGATCATCGGCACCACGGACGATGCCGAGAAGGGCCTCTACGAAGGCGACTTCACCGGTCCCACCGCACTGGTGATGGGCTCCGAAGGCGAAGGCATGCGCCGTCTCACCCGCGAGACCTGCGACGTGCTGGTCAACATCCCGATGTTCGGTTCGGTCGAGAGCCTCAACGTCTCCGTGGCTTCCGGCGTCTGTCTGTACGAGGCGCGACGCCAGCGCTTGCCCAAGTAAGTCCGGTCATCCCGCATGACACCATCGCCGGACTTCGCGTCCGGCGATTTTTTTTTGCCGTTCCATTGTTGGATCACTTCAATTTCACTTCAGTAGCCGTTTTCATTCAACGTTTCAGGAAACACACCATGTTCAGCCGACTCAGAGAAGACATCGCCAGCATCCGTGAGCGCGACCCTGCCGCGCGCAACAGCTGGGAGGTGCTGACCTGTTATCCGGGCCTGCATGCGGTGATCCTGCATCGCTGGGCCCAGGCTTGCTGGAAGGCCGAGTTGAAGTGGCTGGGACGCTTCATCTCGCAGCTGGGCCGTACCCTCACCGGCATCGAGATCCATCCCGGGGCCACCATCGGCCGCCGTGTCTTCATCGATCACGGCATGGGCGTGGTGATCGGCGAGACCGCCATCGTCGGTGACGATTCCACCATCTACCAGGGCGTGACCCTGGGCGGTACTTCGCTGGCCAAGGGCGCCAAGCGCCATCCGACACTGGGGCGCGGCGTCATCATCGGTGCCGGGGCCAAGGTGCTGGGCGGTTTTACGGTCGGGGACGGGGCCAAGGTCGGTTCCAATGCGGTGGTCACCAAGGAAGTGCCGCCCGGTGCCACCGCCGTGGGCAACCCGGCGCGCATCGTCGAGCGCAATGTCGCGCCAGCCGCGCGTGATCAGGCGGCAGCACGCCTGTTTGCGGCCTATGGCGTGATGCCCAATGGCGATGATCCGCTGTCCAAGGCGCTGCACGGACTCATCAACCAGGTGGCCGCGCAGGAGCAGCAACTGGAAGCCGTGCTGGCCGCCTTAGCCACTGCAGGTTTGGTGCGTGGCGATGAAGAGCTTCGAGATAGGTTTAATGCTGAGGAATTAAACAAGCTAATCGAATAACTTCCACTCAGGGCTTTGCCTTAGGACCTTGCTCGTTTAGGAGCTAGGCCAAAGTTAAAAACGGCTTTTCCAATTTCCATCCACAGCTCAAAATTTGCTGATTTCTTAGCGAGTTGGAAGCTGCGTTGCACAGAGTTTTCACGCAGGTACGCCAACACATGCTCCCCTATTCGGCTCCCCAAGGCAGGTATTGCAAGTTTTCCGCATTTATCGTCTCGGATGCAATCGAATTCTACGCATGTACAGTCGGCCAGATCTATCCCAATTTCCCTTGCTATTTCATTCCAAAATGGGCGGTCCGCTCCTCCGTTTGGTAGCCTGCGGATCCATCTCACGGTATTTCCAGTTTTGAGATTGGTGTATTTGGCCCAAGGTCTCTCTCCGGTTTTTGTAATCCGATTGTACTCATCCCAGTTGGGCCTTAGTTCCACCGGGACGGAGATATCTATTAGTTGGTGAGGCAGTACGTTCTCGAGCGTCTTGCCAGGGATTGAATTATGTTTTGCGATCCATCTTGCCTCAGATGCTTCTTCTTCACATCTGATACTGACGTTGCCGAATGGTGCCTGAGGGCTGGATTTATCGCTATCAGTTAGGCATAGAACCCATTCACGTGCCTCAGCAATAATGGCTTTGAGACAGTCTGGGGTGGTCGAGCCACCACCTCCTCTACATGACACCTTAAATGAAGTCCCTCCTTCTGAGATTAGTGCATAGTGTTTTGCAGCAAAATCATATAGATACGCATCAGTTAGATTCTCCGTGAGTAAAACCGTCGGACTGATGCCGTGCGTAAGCCGCTCTACCGGTAAAATCCATCGGTCTTCACGCTTACTTGTATATGTTTGTCTACAGCAGATTTCGACTCTAATCGGGATGGATTTAAGGAAGGCCGCCGACGTAGCGTAGTTACCCAAGCATTTTTCGATTATTGATTTGCTCTCTGCAGTCAAGCCGCTTATCGATGCTAAAAACTCTAACGTCTTTCTGCTTCCAAAAATAAAATGGTTGCCCCTCCATGTTTCAATAGCTGCAGACTCGACGGCCTGCCTAATAACAGGGTCATCAGAATTTCGCTCTAGAATTGAATCGTTGAATTCAATAATCATTCATACGCTCCAGCCGAGAAGAATCCGAACGGCCAGTTTTCTAAAACGCCATCGTCATCAAACGTTGCGCAGGTAATTTTCGCCGGTTGTGATGGTGACTCTTGTTCGAATAATAGGATTTGAACATCACTTGCCGGAATTTTTTTATCTGCGACTAACTCTCCTACTCTGTTTATCAAACTTGAGCTGTGAGTTTCAGCTATCACACTAATAGGTTGCTGGTTGGAGGATTTATTTACTTGCACAGCATTCACAAAGAGATCGGCTAAACGGGCTTGAAATGCGGGATGAAGGTGGAGCTCTGGTTGCTCAACAACTACGCAAGACTGAAGTTGGTTTGCCGGGCTTCTCCTGAATCTGTCGTTGGCCACTAACCATATCTGTGTTGCAATGGGAAGAACTTGGGATAATCCAAACCCTACGTCAGCAAGATTGATAGCATCATGGTCCGTTTGAGCATCTTCAAACTTAATCTTAAGCTCAATCTGAGCGCCTTCTTTTGCCGCCAGAACTTCAAAACCCAAAGAGTGTTTGAGCCAACGATTAAATGCACTGAAGTCCGCTCGATTCTGTAAATCATTTAGTAGGACTGCTAAATTTTCTCCACGGGGATCCATCTCGGAAATCGAAAGTTCTTGCGGCCGGTAAAATCGCTGAGCAGTGGCTCGAATCGGCCCTAAATATTTAACTGAAGATGCGAAACTATTTATTGCCTCATTTGCATTTAGTGCAATTTTCGGTAGTGCATCTAAAAACGCTAGCTCACGGCATACCTTTAATGCTGGGGAGTTTACGGTGAGCTGTCGTACAAAAGTCTGCCAAGAAGAAGATCCTGCTCTTCTAGTCCCACGTAGAATCTCTAATGTGCGTTCGGCCGAAGCCAACGGAATACGCTGTGCGATCTCCGCAATTTTTGTAGGACTTGTGTTCCCGTGAATTTGCCCTCTGATCCAGTTGGAAAGATTTCTCGTTAGCGGGCTAAAGTCTGCAAACCTTCTGTATTTTTGTTGTGTGCCGTCTATCTGTTCTTCAACGACCTGAGTGAACAGAATTTCAGGTAGATATTCGCCCTTGCTTACAATGGCACCTATGGTGATGCTTGGAGCCCATACTGCATTGCCACACGCTATCCGCTGAACGTTACCTACTTTATCGATATGAATTTCTGCCTTTAAATCGAGAAGATTGAACGTTATTTTCGAAGCGTAAGAACGGCCATCGTCTTCTCGAACACTTACTGAGGCGATCAAATTAATCGTCTCAGTCATTAGACTGTTTAGTGCAGAATAACGAAGCCTGCTTTGAATTCCAGTCGAGTTCAAGCCAACCTCGAACGAGAAGCATATTTCCTTCTCTTCGGCATTTCGTCGTAACGCTTGACTGAATGATCCGTAGTCTACGTACTGTCCCCACCAGAGAAACGGCGCATTTCGTTTTGCTTCGCTACTTTGTTTTAACAATGGAAAAATTCTAGCGAATGAGCTTTTTCCTGCACTATTTTTCCCGACCAAAAGGGTTATCGGCTTGATTTCAATTAGCCCTGTCTGCTCAAGACCGCGCAAATTTTGAACTCCGATTTTCTTTACGATTGGCATCAGGTTTCCTTGGCGAGCGCACGGTTTAGAGCGCAGAGAAGTTGCGTTATCTAACTTTTAATCCGCTATATTGCGTTAATTATTAATCAATTTTTGTCCCAGCTGCATCATATCGATGTAATTTGGAATCCGCCGTCAGGCTGATCCAGCCGCCACGCGGCGTTTCCACGTCGTATTCCCAATCCGGCAGCACATAGCGCAGCTTGCCGCCGTCCAGGCGATGCAGGGCAGGGCGGTGCGTATGGCCGTGGATCAGGACATCGGTACCGGTCTGCGCAAAGAGCGCATCGATCGCACCGGCATTGACGTCCATGATCGCCATGTCCTTGCTCTGGTTGGCATCCTGACTGTTCTTGCGGATGCCTTCGATGATGGCCTTGCGCTGCGCCAGCGGCATGGCCAGGAACTGCTGCTGGTAAGCCGGTTGCCGTACCTGGGCGCGGAACGCCATGTAGGCCTGGTCATCGGTGCATTGCGCATCGCCATGGGCCAGCGCCAGCGTGCGGCCGGCGGCGGTGATGACGTGCGGATCCTCCAGCAGGGTCAGTCCGGCGGCATCGGCAAATGCCTGTCCGACCAGGAAATCGCGGTTGCCAGCCATCCAGTACAGTTGCACGCCTTGCGCCTGTACAGTTCGCAGTGCGTCAGCAATCAGTTGGTTGTAGGGAGCAGTACGGTCGTCGTCACCGGCCCAGTACTCGAACACGTCACCCAGCAAGTACAGTTGCTGCGTCTGTACCGCATGGCGCTGCAGGAAGGACAGAAAAGCCTCGGTGGTACGGGGCAGGGCGGCTTGCAAATGGAGGTCGGAAACAAAAAGCGCAACCGTCGGTTGCGCTTTCTGCATGAACTGGAAATCAGTCATGGTCGGTGAAGTGAGCGGTCCGGGTCAGGCTCAGACCACTTCTGCTTTCTCGATCACCACATCTTCCGCAGGCACGTCGGCGAACATGCCGGCGCGGGTGGTCTTGACGCCCTTGATCTTGTCGACCACTTCAGTGCCTTCGACGACCTTGCCGAAGACGCAGTAGCCCCAGCCGTCCTGGCCCGGGTAGTCCAGGAAGCTGTTGTTCTTGACGTTGATGAAGAACTGCGCCGAGGCCGAGTGCGGAGCGGCGGTGCGGGCCATGGCCAGGGTGTAGGGCTCGTTCTTGAGGCCGTTCTTGGCTTCGTTCTCGATCGGCTCGCGGGGTTTCTTCTGCTTCATGCCGGGGT
>NZ_DBIC01000267.1:5843-26397 GCF_002296545.1 Herbaspirillum sp. UBA812
CTTCTGCTTCATGCCGGGTTCGAAGCCGCCGCCCTGGATCATGAAACCGTCGATGACGCGATGGAAGATGGTGCCGTTGTAATGGCCGGCGTTGACGTAGGCCAGGAAGTTCTCAACGGTCTTGGGGGCCTTCTCGGCATCCAGTTCGATCTTGATCGTGCCGTGGTTGGTGGTGAGCAGAACTGCCATGATGAATCCTTTGCTTGTGGGGGAATGAAAAAAAACCGGCGGGCGACTTGGGCCCGCCTTGGCTGCGTGACGGCAGGCCGGCCTTACTTGACCAGGGTGGCCGATTCGATCACCACCGGCGTGGCCGGCACGTCGCCGGCACCGGTGCGCACTTGCTTGATCTTGTCGACCACGTCGGTGCCAGCGATGACCTTGCCGAAGACGGCGTAGCCCCAGCCGTCCTGGCCGGGGTAGTTCAGGAAGCGGTTGTCCGCCACGTTGATGAAGAACTGGGCCGTTGCCGAATGCGGTGCCGACGTGCGCGCCATCGCCACAGTATAAACCTCGTTCTTCAAACCGTTATTGGCCTCGTTCTTGATGGGCGCCTCGGTGGCCTTCTCGCGCATGTTCTGGTCATAGCCGCCGCCCTGGATCATGAAGCCGTTGATGACGCGGTGGAAGACGGTGCCGTTGTACTGGCCCTTCTTGACGTATTTCAGGAAATTGTCGACCGAGACCGGAGCCTTTTCAGGATTCAGTTCCAGGGTGATGTTACCCATGCTGGTCTTGAGCAGTACGCGCGGGGCGTCGGCCGCCAGGGCGGGGGCGGCCAGCGTGGCCGACAGAGAGAGTGCTGCAGCCATGCGCAGCAGATGACGACGGGAGAGGATCATGCGTTGCCTTCGTAAATGATTTTCCATTGCGATCCTTCACGCACCCAGTACTGGCGCTTGCGGATCGCGTTCTTGCTCTTGCCGACCGCACTTTCCTGAGTGAAAGTGCTGACGATCATGTCTTCCGGTGTGCCGGGGTAGCGGAACAGGCTGACATCGCGCAGTTTGACACTGGTATAGCGCGCGCCGTTCAGGCTCTTCTGCTGGCGGCCGAACCAGGTGGCCAGGTTCTCGCCCTGGGCCGAGCGGAATTCCGGCGAGTAATACGACAGCACCTTGTCGGCATCCGCATTCTCCAGTGACTGGCCCCATTGCTCCAGCATGGCCGAGGCGGCGTCGCGCTGTTTGGCCCATTCGCTCTTGTCGACGAACTGCACGTGCTGGCTGATCACCACTACGGTCTTGCCGACTTCGGCGGTGGAATACAGGCTCTGCAGGTCCGGATTGGCCAGCACCACGCAGCCGTCCGAGGACAGGGGTGGGCGGCTGAAGTTGTCAGAGGGCGTGCCGTGCAGCCAGATACCGTAGCCGCTGCGGCCATTGCGCTTGTCCCACTCATTGGGATAGGACAGCGGCAGCGCGCCCGTGCCATAGAAATCGGGCAGCTTGGGGCCGGGGATGCGGTTGTTGACGTAATACACGCCGATGGGCGTGCGCTGGTCGCCCGACTTGGTCTTGTTGGCACCGAAGCGGCCTTGCGAGACGTAGTAGTCGGTCATGTATTTCAGTTCGCCGCCCTGGTTCTCGTAGACGTACAGACGCGAGCGCGTGGTATCGACCACCAGCACGTTCTTCTGGTCCTCGCCCACTTGCAGCACGGCCTTGGGGATCAGCTTGGGGTCCGGTTTTTCCTGCAGGGAACGGATGCGCACCATGGCTTCGTCGCGCAATTCCTTGAGCTTGTCGCCGGGACCATCGGCCATCGCGCCGAAGTTGCGCACCGGGCGGGCATGCATCAGCAGCAGGTCGCCGCGCACCAGGTGGCCGAGGCGGAAGGTCGGATAGGCCGCCACCAGGGCGTCGGCCTTGGCCTGGGCTTCGCGCAGGCGGTTGGCGCCGAGGTCCTTGTAGATATCAATGAGCAGGGCTTCCGGATCCGGCTTGGCAGCGGGTGCGCCGGCCGTATTGCCTTGCGGCGGAATGGAAGAAGAGGATGCCTCGCTGCCCATCGCAGGCAGACCCGCCAGGCACAACATCAGCAGGCGTCCCAGCATGCGCGCGGGACGCCCTTGCAAAGCGCTAGCCACCAATTACCCTCCCGATCGTTCCTGTTTGATCAGCCATCGATTGCCCTGTTTGACGAAGATCAGGGTCTTGCGGCTGTCCACCGTCAGCCGATCCGAATTATATATCTGGCGATAGCGCACGGTCGCGATGTTGCCATTGATGCTCACCGTGGCATTGCTGACCTTGACACTGATGCGGCCCTTGTCCTCGATGCGGGCGCGGCGCTCTTCGGCCCATTCCTTGCGGGAGGCGCCACGGGGCGTCTCGAAGTCGCTGGCGTAATGACCCAGGTAGCTGCGCACGTCCTTGTCGCTCCAGGCCTTGGCCCAGCCATTCAATGCTGCCAGCACGACCACCTTGTCCTGTTCGGCGCTGGCCTCGGCCTTGGCCTTTTCCTTGTCGGCACGGGCCTTGTCGGCCTTGGCCTTCTCGGCAGCGGCCAGTTTCTCGGCCTTGGCCTTTTCTGCGGCGGCCAGTTTCTCCGCCTTGGCCTTCTCGGCCGCAGCCAGCTTGTCGGCTTGTGCCTTCTCGGCGGCAGCCTGGGCGGCCTTGTCCTTCTCGGCGCGGGCGGCTTGTTCGCGGGCCAGTTTGTCGGCTTGTTCCTTGTCCTTCTGCGCCTGCAGTTCCTTCTGCTTCTGCTCGGCGGCAGCCTTGTCGGCGGCGGCCTTCTGGGCGCGCGCCTGTTCGGCGGCCAGTTGCTCGGCGCGTGCCTTCTCGGCCTTGGCGCGGTCGGCGGCGGCCCGGTCTGCTGCGGCCTTCTCGGCGGTGGCCTTGTCTGCGGCGGCCTTGTCGGCAGCGGCCTTGTCGGCAGCGGCTTTCTCGGCGGCCGCCTTGTCGGCTGCGGCTTTTTCCTTCTCGCTGGTGGCCTTGGAGATGGCTGTCTTCTCCGCTTCGGCCTTGTCGGCGGCGGCCTGCTGCGCCAGTTTCTCGGCCGCCAGGGCACGATTGCGTTCCTGCTGTTCGGCCGCTGCCGCTTCGGCCTTGGCCTTGGCGTCGCGCTGGGCCGATGCGGCAGACGCCAGGCGCGGCACCGTGCCACCGGTGGTGTTGCCGTTGAGCGAGCGCAGCAAGGTCAGCTTGGGCTGCGGCACGTTGGCACCCGGATCGATCTGCAGCGCCTTGTCATAAGCCTGGCTGGCCAGCTTGGCATAGACGTCGCCCAGGTTTTCCAGTGCCGTGGCATAGGTGGGATTGGTGCGCATGGCCATGTCCAGCGCCGCGCGCGCCTTGTCGTACTGGCCGTCGGCCGCATACAGCACGGCCAGGTTGTTGTACGGCTCGGGCAGGTCGGGGAAGTCTTCGGTCAACTTGCTGAACACAGCGATGGCCTCGGCAGAACGGTTTTGTTCTGCTAAGATCAGCCCCTTCGTGAAACGCAGTTGCGCATCGCGCGGGTGTTTCGCCAGCACGGCATCGGTCTTGGTCAGTGCATCGGCATACTGTCCGGCCCGCATCAGCTTGTTGATGTCAGACATTTCGCTGGCATGCGCAAGCGTGGCGGGCACCCCGAACAGGGCAGCCACCAGGCTGGACAACACTGCCGTCTTGTGGGCAGTCTTGCTGATCAAACCGCGCAAACCATGAATGGATGTCTGTTCTTGTGATTCTGGGGCCATGGTTTTATCGATGCTATACTCGAAGAAATTCGAAGAAAGCTGGCATTTTATATCAAACAAGTAAGACAAAAAGAGGTTTGGCTACCGTGACCCGTTCATGTTGCAACTGCTGCTAGAACAATGAAACCCGGCAGGGGCCTGCCAGCGCCACGCTTGTTCACGGTGCCGGCCCCAGGTAGTGCATGAACCCGTCGCCCACAGCGGCAACGCCAACCCCAGAATTCCCATCCCATGAGCGAGCTCAAGATTTACAACACGCTGGCGCGTGATAAGCAGACCTTTACCCCGATCGAACCCGGCAAGGTGCGCTTGTACGTGTGCGGCATGACCGTGTATGACTATTGCCATATCGGCCATGCGCGCGTGCTGGTGGTGTTCGACATGGTGCAGCGCTGGCTGCGCGCCTCCGGCTATGCCGTGACCTATGTGCGCAACATCACCGACATCGACGACAAGATCATCCATCGTGCCGCCGAGAACGGCGAGACCATCGCCCAGCTGACCAATCGCTTCATCGATGCCATGAACGAGGATGCCGCCGCCCTGGGCGTGCAGCGTCCCGATCATGAACCGCGTGCGACCAAGTACGTGCCCAAGATGCTGGACCTGATCGGCAAGCTGGAAAAGAACGGCCTGGCCTACAAGGCCAGCGATGGCGACGTCAATTACTCCGTGCGCGATTTCCCTGGCTACGGCAAGCTCTCCGGCAAGTCGCTGGACGACCTGCGCGCCGGCGAGCGGGTGGATGTGAACACCGGCAAGCGCGATCCGCTGGACTTCGTGCTCTGGAAGGCGGCCAAGCCCAGCGAGCCGGACGAAGCCAAGTGGGACTCGCCCTGGGGCTGCGGCCGTCCGGGCTGGCACATCGAGTGCTCGGCCATGTCCAGCGACCTGCTGGGCGACCATTTCGACATCCACGGCGGTGGCCAGGATCTTCAGTTCCCGCACCATGAAAATGAAATCGCCCAGTCCGAAGGCGCGCACCAGCACACCTTCGTGAATTACTGGATGCACAACGGCTTCGTGCGCATCGACAACGAGAAGATGTCCAAGTCCCTGGGCAACTTCTTTACGATTCGCGACGTGCTCAAGAAGTACGACCCGGAAGTGTTGCGTTTCTTCATCTTGCGCGCCCACTACCGCAGCCCGCTGAACTACTCGGACGCGCATCTGGACGATGCCCGCCAGGCGCTCACCCGCCTGTACACGGCCTTGAAGGATGTGCCGCCGGAAGCCGGCGCTCTGGTGGCCGATGAAGCGCATGCACAAAGGTTCACAGAGGCCCTGGACGATGACTTCAACACGCCGGTCGCGATCTCGGTGCTGTTCGAACTGGCCAATGAGGTCAACCGTGACCGTTCGCCGGCGCAGGCGCGCCAGTTGAAGGCGCTGGCCGGTATCCTCGGCCTGCTGCAGCGCGAGCCGGCCGAGTACCTCAAGGGCGGCGTGGCAGCGGCAGACGGTCTGGGCGAAGCCGAGATCGAAGCCTTGATCGAAGCGCGCAAGGCAGCCAAGGCGGGCAAGAACTTCGCTGAAGCCGACCGCCTGCGTGCCGAGCTGACTGCAGCCGGCATCATTCTGGAAGACAAACCGGGCGGCCTGACCGAGTGGCGGAGAGCTTGATTTGAATACCAACCGAAAAGCCAGCGAGGCCGATCCCAGCCTGATCGTGCCGGCCTACTGGGAAGAGGCCAAGGCCGAGCTGATGAAGCGTGACCGCATCATGCGCAAGATCATCCCGCAGTTCGGGGATCTGCAACTGACGGTGCGCGGCGACGCCTTCACCACGCTGGCGCGTTCGGTGATCGGCCAGCAAATCTCGACCAAGGCCGCCAATGCGGTCTGGCAGCGCTTCCTGGAAGCCTGTCCGCGTTGCACGCCGGGCCAGGTGATGCGCACCGGTCCGGAAGGGCTGGCGGCGTGCGGCCTGTCCAAGCGCAAGGCCGAATACATCCTAGATCTGGCGGCCCACTTCAAGGCCAAGACGGTACATCCCGACAAATGGGCGGAGATGGAAGACGAAGCCGTCATTGCCGAGATGATCCAGATCCGCGGGATTGGCCGCTGGACAGCCGAGATGTTTTTGATATTTAATCTGCTGCGCCCGAACGTGCTGCCGCTGGATGACCTGGGATTGCTCAAGGGCATCAGCATCAGCTATTTCTCGGGCGAGCCCGTCTCGCGCAGCGATGCGCGGGAAGTCGCCGCGAACTGGGAACCGTGGCGCACCGTGGCGACCTGGTACCTGTGGCGCAGCCTGGATCCGCTGCCGTCCGATTATTGATCCAAGAGGAAGAGGGTGCGTCCGGCGCTGCTGCGCCGGGGCCGTGCTGGTGTATACTCCGCACCTCCCAAGATTTGAAGGCAAACCGATGCAACCGGGGATCATCGCGCCGCAACCCGCTCCGGGCCGGCATTGTCAGCGATTCTCGCCACATCATCGGACTTGTTGAAAAAGGAACACAATGAGTAAATCGACAACGACTTTTCTGGGCTTCGAGCAGGCCATCGCCGAGCTGGATGCCAAGATTGAAGAGTTGCGTTTTGTACAGGATGACTCGGCCGTCGACATCTCCGAAGAGATCGAGCGCCTGGTCAAGAAGAGCCAGCAGCTGACCAAGGACATCTACGCCAAGCTCACGCCCTGGCAGGTCTCGCAGATTGCGCGCCATCCGCAGCGTCCCTACACCATGGACTACGTGCGCGAGATCTTCACTGATTTCCACGAACTGCACGGCGACCGCACCTTTGCGGACGACCAGTCCATCGTCGGCGGCCTGGCCCGTTTCAACGGCCAGGCGTGCATGGTGATCGGGCACCAGAAGGGGCGCGACACCAAGGAACGCGCCATGCGCAACTTCGGCATGCCCAAGCCGGAAGGCTATCGCAAGGCGATGCGCCTGATGAAGGTGGCCGAGAAGTTTGGTTTGCCGATTTTTACCTTTGTCGATACCCCCGGCGCATTCCCCGGCATCGATGCCGAAGAGCGCGGCCAGTCCGAAGCCATCGGCCACAACCTGTACGTGATGGCCGAACTGAAGGTGCCGCTGATCGCCACCATCATCGGTGAAGGCGGTTCTGGCGGCGCGCTGGCCATCGCCGTGGGCGATTCGGTGCTGATGCTGCAATATGCGACCTACTCGGTGATCTCGCCGGAAGGCTGCGCTTCCATCCTGTGGAAGACCGCCGACCGCGCCGCGGATGCTGCTGAAGCGCTGGGCCTGACCGCTCATCGCCTCAAGGCCATCGGCCTGATCGACAAGATCGTCAACGAACCGCTGGGCGGCGCCCATCGTGATCCCAAGCAGATGGCCGGTTTGCTCAAGCGCGCACTGTCGGATTCGCTGCGCCAGTTCCAGGGCATGAAGACCAAGGACCTGCTGGCCGCACGTCACGAAAAGCTGATGGCTTATGGCAAGTTCAAGGAACTGAATTCGGCCGAATAACTTTCGGTTCGCATTTTCTTCTTCCCGGACGCCAGCGATTGCTTCGCTGGCGTTTGTCTTTTCAGGTGCCGGTTTCTCATGTCCGATCATTCCTCTTCTTCTCCTTCCTCCGGCAAGATCACCGGCAAGCTGTTGCAGGCATTGCATGCAACGCTGGCCGCGAGCGGTTTCGAACCCGCGCAGGACACGCTGGCCGTGGCCTTCAGCGGTGGACTCGATTCCACGGTGCTGCTGGAAGCGGCCGCACAGTGGCAGCATGAAAGCGGCGGGCGCGTGGTGGCCCTGCATGTGCATCATGGACTCTCGCCCAATGCGGATGCCTGGCTGGCGCATGCCGAGCAGGCATGTGCGCAGCGCGGCATCACCTGCGCGCACGAGCGCGTGCAACTGGAACGGGTGGCCGACAGCGGTGTGGAAGAAGCGGCACGGCTGGCGCGGTATGCCGCGCTGGGGCGGCTGTGCGGCGCCCATGGTGCGCGCCTGCTGCTGACGGCCCATCATCTCGACGACCAGGCCGAAACGGTGCTACTGCAACTGCTGCGTGGCAGCGGGCTGGCGGGCCTGTCCGGCATGGATCAATGCAATGCCGCGCCCGGTTTGCTGGGCGATGCGGACACGCTGATTGCACGGCCTTTCCTGGCCATCCCGCGCGCCCAGCTGGAAGAGGGCGCACGCGCCTGGTCGCTCGCCTGGATCGAGGATGAATCCAACAGCGATCCGCGCTACACCCGCAACGCCTTGCGTCATCAGGTGATGCCGGCATTGGGCCAGGTCTTCCCCGGCTACCAGCAGCGCCTGGCGCGCGCGGCCGGACACGCACAGGGCGCGCAGGAACTGCTGCGTGAAGTGGCCGAACAGGACCTGGCGCAATGCCGTGAAGACGATCATCTGCGCATGCCCGCGCTGCGTGCCCTGAGCGAGCAGCGCTTCCTGAATCTGATGCGTCACTGGTTCGGACTGCGCGGCATGCGCATGCCTTCATCGGCGTGGATGCAGGAGATGCGCACCCAATTGCTGGAGGCAGATGTGGAAGCGCAGCTGTGCGTCTCCCATCCTGACGGCGAAGTCCATCGCTACCGCGAGCGCGTCTTCCTGGCGCCGCGCCGCAGCCTGCCCGGCGAGGGCGCGTCACTGTCGCTGCGCTGGAGCGGGCAGGCGCAGGTCCATGTGCCGGTCTTCCACGGCACCCTGCAGTTCGAGCCCATTCCCGCTGGCGATGCGCGGCCCGGCTTCGATGCCGCGTGGCTGCGTGCGCAATCGCTGCTGGTGTGTGGACGCAGCGGGGGAGAACGCATCAAGCTGGCGCAGAATCGTCCGGCGCGCAGCCTCAAGCAGCAGTACCAGAGCGCCGATGTCCCTGCGTGGGAGCGGCCTTATCTGCCGCTGGTGTGGGCGGGTGAGGATCTGCTGTTCGCGGCGGGCGTGGGCATGGACTGTGCGCATTTTGCGCAGGCGGGAGAACGCATTGCCCTGCGGTGGCAGCAGGATTGATCTGCATCGGGCGTGTCGGCGTGAGTGGACAGCCGAAACGAAGCAAACCATTTAAATGATATAAAAAATATCGCCCCCGGACCTGACGGTGCGGGGGCGATATCCCTGCCATCCCTGACATGTCCGGGCCTCAGACGGATCCGATGCCCGGGGTGCTGCTCCTTGCGGACGCCTTACTTGGCGGCGGCGTCAGCGGCCGGCTTGGCTTCCGTGCCGGCAGCGGCCTTCTTCTCGGTCTTGCCTTCAGCCTTCTTTTCCGACTTCTTGTGCTTGGCGTGATGTTCCGCCTTGGCCTTCGGCGCGGTCTCGGTCTTGGCGGCTTCCGCCTTGGCCGGGGCGGCGGTGGTGGCGGCGGCGCCGGTCTGGGCGAACACCGGCAGGGTCAGGGCCGACAGCAGGGAAGCAACGATGATGGTCTTGGTCTTCATGGTGATGTCCTTTCAACGACTAGTGTCTGGTCAGTGTCAGTAGTACTGTGTGCACGGTGTGTGCTGTGTGTCTGCTATGTGTTTGCTACGTGTACCGGGCGCTGGCCCGGTACGGTCTTGCCTGGATTACTTGGTCTTGGCAGCGGTGTCGGTGGCGGCCGTCTTGGTGTCCGCAGTGCCGGCATCCTTCTTGTCAGCCTTGGCTTCAGTCTTGGTATCGGCCTTCTTCTCCGATTTTTCGGACTTCTTGTGCTTGGCGTGATGCGTGGCCTTGGCCTTCGGTGCGGTCTCGGTCTTGGCGGCTTCCGCCTTGGCCGGGGCGGCGGTGGTGGCAGCCGGGGCGGCAGGAGCGGCTGCTGCACCGGTCTGGGCGAACACCGGCAGGGTCAGGGCCGACAGCAGGGAAGCAACGATGATGGTCTTGGTATTCATGGTGATGTCCTTTCAGAGACAAGTGTCTGTTTGCGTCAGTAGTACGGTGCGTACGGTGTGTGCTGCGTGTCTGCTACGTTACTGCCATGTATCTGCTATCTGTACCGGGACTGGCCCGGTACGGTCTTACTTGCTCTTGGTCGCTGTATCGGTAGCGGCCTTGGTGTCGGCCTTGGTTTCGCTCTTGGCGTCAGCCTTCTTCTCCGACTTTTCGGACTTCTTGTGCTTGGCGTGATGCGTGGTCTTGGCCTTGGTCGCGGTGTCGGTCTTGCCGGCTTCCGCCTTGGCCGTGGCTGCTGCTGGCGCGGCCGGCGCAGCGCTGCCGGTCTGTGCGAACACCGGCAGGGCCAGTGCGGTCAGCAGGGAAGCGACGATGACGGATTTGGTTTTCATGGCAATTTCCTTTAGAAAGTGGTTGTTACGCTCGGCGCTTGATTTTGCGTAATCGCTTCATCATGTGTGTCGCCTTGCTTCCTATAACGAGCCGCCGACGTGAAAGACGACGTGAAAGTGTTTCAATTCATCGTGTATTTGTAAGCATTCGTTGCTGCTTTGCTTATAATGGTCAACACGTTGGTGCAGCCTTGTTTCCGCGCTGTTTCCCGGCTTCTCCGCTGCACTGCGTGCCTTGCCGATGGTCTTGCCGTTTCTTCTTTCCTGTTGCCTCATCGAGTTTTCTCATGGCCTATCAAACCTGGTTTGCATTTTTCCTCGCCGCCTGTGTCATCGCCATCTCGCCCGGATCGGGCGCGGTGCTCTCCATGAGCCACGGCCTCAATTACGGCCTGCGCCGTACCACGGCCACCATCCTGGGCCTGGAAATCGCGCTGGTGGTGGTCCTCATCATCGCCGGAGCCGGTGTGGGTTCGCTGCTGGTGGCCTCCGAAACCGCCTTCAACGTGGTCAAGATCGCCGGTGCCCTGTACCTGATCTACCTGGGCTTCTCGCAGTGGCGCGCCCGCGTGCCCTCGGAGCAGGAAGGCGAAGCCCTCGACAACGCCAACGCCGTGGCACGCGCCCAGCGTGGCCAGCACTGGTGGCAGCGTTGCATGACGGGCTTCCTCACAAATGCCACCAACCCCAAGGGCATCGTCTTCATGGTGGCGGTGCTGCCGCAATTCATCGATCACGAACGTCCGCTGTGGCTGCAGCTGCTGGTGCTGGCCGTGACCATGGTGGCGGTGGACCTGGTGGTGATGCACGGCTACGCCTTTGCGGCCAGCCGCCTGCAACGCTTCTTCCGCAGCCAGAAGGCGATCAAGGCGCAGAACCGTTTCTTCGGGGGCGTGCTGATGCTGGTGGGCGCCGGGCTGTTCTTCTTCAAGCGCACGCAGCACTGATTGCAGCTCTGCGCAGACAACAAAAAACCCGCAAGGCAGCTTGCGGGTTTTTTGTTGGGCGTCCCGGCCGGGTTGGCGGGGACGTGAAGGAAAATTACTTGTCCTTCTTCAGGCAGGAGGACATGAAGGCTTTGCGCTCATCGCCCTTCTTGCCGGCGGCATCGGCGTTACATTGCTTCATCTTGTCCTGCTGGGTGGCCGGCTTGGGCTGTTCCTTCTTCAGGCAGGAGGACATGAAGGCCTTGCGTTCATCGCCTTTCTTGCCGGCGGCGTCGGCGTTGCATTGCTTCATCTTGTCCTGCTGCGCATTCTGCGCCATGGCGGGGGAACCCAGCAGCAGCGGGGCGGCCAGCGCGAACGAGGTCATGGCGAAGAGCATTTTTTTCATGAGAGACTCCCTGGGGCAAGGTGGATTCGTGGGTCTGATCGCGTCTGATTCTTCAGACGCGAGCATTACAGCATGAAAGATAATGTTCTGACTAGCGCACGCAGTTGAGATCGCCTTCCTGGCAGCCTGCCAGATTCTTCAGTTCGTCCGCACGCTGGCGGGTCTTGTCGGCCAGGCAGGGTTGCAGCGCAAGTGAAGCTGCAGACCCGCCGGCGCTGGCCGAGCTCTCAAAGCGGCAGGACAGGTCGCGATACTTCAGCCAGGCCAGCTGCACTTCGCGCAACTGGTTCTGTTTCGCCTTGTTGAGCTTGTCGCGATAGGCCATGTAGGTGGCGTTGAGATCGGCATCGTTCTGGGTCAGGGTCTGTGAGGCGCAGGCATTCATCTCGGCCTGGGTGGCGGCCTTGGTGCAATCGGCAGCGAAGGCACTGCCGGCACACAGCAGCAGGGCGGCTGCCAGCAGGGACAGGGGGGCTTTCATGGGACTGGACTCCGGTTTCTCAGGGGACGAGGCTGCAATGCTTCCGGTTGGCAAGGTCATTCTGGCAACCTTCGGAAGGCTTGCAACTTGTCGGGATAAAATGACATTTTGCCTGTCTTAGAAGAACACAGAGCAGGCCGGTTCGCCCGTTTCTGCAACGAAATTGAAACAAGCCGTATCTGATTTTCCTTATCCAAATCTTTTTCAGGAGTAGCGCAGATGGGATTGAGCTGGCTGTCCGCCATCAAACTGATTCCCTGGGGCGACGTGGTCCAGGCCACCCCCGGCATCGTCAAGGGCGCGCGTGACCTGTGGTCGCGCACCCGCAAGGCCAAGACCGCAGTCGATGCCGCGCCGCCCGCGCCGGTCACCGGCGACGTCGGCCAGCTGGCCCAGCGCATCGTCCAGCTGGAAGCCGAGCAGCTCGAAGCCAGCCAGTTGATCAACACTCTGGCCGAGCAGAATGCGCAACTGGTCGCCACCATGGATGCCATGCGCCGCCGCCTGCGCATGCTGGGGGCCTTCAGCGTGCTGCTGGCGGTGGGCGTGGTGGCGGTGTGGCTGCGCTGAACCTGGCTTGCCGTTTTTTCTGATCCCTGATCCCTGACTCCTTTACGACTGGCCCTGCATGTTCCAACAAGCATTGCGCATGACCCTGCGCGACTGGCGCACCGGTGAACTCCGTTTCCTGTTGATCGCCTTGATCGTGGCGGTGGCGGCACTGTCCTCGGTCGGTTTCTTCGTCGACCGCATGCGCGCCGGCATGACGCGCGATGCGCACCAGTTGCTGGGGGCCGATCTGCTGGTGGCGGCCGACCAGCCGCTGTCGCCGCAATGGCTGCAGCAGGCCGCGACGCAAGGCTTGCAGCAGGCGCAGACCCAGGTCTTCCCCAGCATGGCGCAAGCCGGGGAGGGCGACGCGGCCCGCTCGGTGCTGTCGTCCATCAAGGCCGTCACGGCGGGCTATCCCTTGCGCGGCCAGTTGCGGCTGCAGGGCAGCGATGGCCGCGACCGGCCTGCCAACGGCATTCCGCAGCCGGGGACCATCTGGGTCGATCCGCAGATCCTGTCCCAACTCGACGTGAAGGTCGGCGATACCCTCAGGCTGGGTGATCTGGCGCTGAAGATCGCCGCCGTCATCGCGATCGAACCGGATCGCGGCAGCGCCTTCGTCAACTTCGCGCCGCGCGTGATGCTCAATGAGGCCGACCTGGCCGCCACGCATCTGGTGCAGGTCGGTTCGCGCGTGACCTACCGCCTGTTGATCGCCGGCCCGCCCGAGGCCGTGCAGCGCTATCAGCAGCAGATCGAACGCCAGATCGACGCCGACAAGCTGCGCGGCGTGCGTCTGGAGTCGCTGGAAAACGGCCGCCCTGAGATGCGCGCCACGCTGGACCGCGCCGAGCAATTCCTGTCGCTGGTCGGGCTGCTGTCGGCCATGCTGGCTGCGCTCGCCGTGGCCATGGCCGCGCGCCGCTTCATGCTGCGCCATCTGGATGCCTGCGCCATGCTGCGCTGTTTCGGCATGACGCAGGCGCAGGTGACCACGCTCTATCTGACCGAATTCATTCTCATCGGGCTCGCCGCCAGCTGCATCGGCATGCTGGTCGGCTTTGCCGCCCACTTTGCGTTGCTGCAATGGCTGGGCAACTTCCTGCCGACCGCCTTGCCGCCACCGGGCTGGGCACCGGCGCTGCAGGGCGTGGCCACCGGTCTGCTGCTGCTGGTCGGGTTTGCCTTGCCGCCCATCCTGCAATTGCGCAACGTGCCGCACAACCGCGTGATCCGGCGCGACCAGGGCGCACCGCAGGCGCTGACGGTCGGGACCTATGTGCTGGGCACGCTGGTGTTTTCCGGATTGCTGCTGTGGCAGGCGGGCGATCTCAAGCTGGGGCTGCTGACCATCGCCGGTTTCCTCGGCGGCTTCGGTCTCTTCGCGCTGGTGGCCTGGCTGTGCCTGCGTGCGCTGCGTTCGCTGCGCGGGCTGGTGGATCGCCAGAGCTGGCGCTTCGCCATCGATGGCTTGCAGCGTCGTCCGGCCGCCGCCGTGATGCAGGTGGTGGCGCTGGGCCTGGGGCTGATGGCGCTGTTGCTGCTGACCGTCATCCGAGGCGATCTGGTCGGCGCATGGCGGCAAGCCACGCCGGCCGATGCGCCCAACCGCTTCATCATCAACATCCAGCCGGACCAGCGCGAGGCCGTGCAGCAGGCGCTGCGCCAGGGCGGGGTGCGGGATGCGGCGCTGTATCCGATGATTCGCGGACGCCTGGTGCAGATCAACGGGCGCGCGGTCAATCCGTCGGACTATCAGGAAGACCGCGCCAAGCGCCTGGTGGACCGCGAATTCAATCTCTCGACCATGCGCGACATCCCGCCCGGCAACGGCATCGTGGGCGGCCGCTGGTACGACGACAGCCGCCCGGAAGCCTCGGTGGAACGCGGGCTGGCGCAGACCTTGGGCATCAAGCTGGGCGACAAGCTGCAATTCGACATCGCCGGGCAACTGGTGGAAGCCCCCGTGACCAGCCTGCGCAAGCTGGAGTGGGGATCACTGCGAGTGAATTTCTTCGTCATCCTCAACCCGACGCTCATGCGCGATACGCCGCAAAGCTGGATCACGGCGGTACACCTGACGCCGCAGCAGGAGGCCTTGGGCAACACGCTGGCGCGTGACTTCCCCAATCTGACCGTTGTGGATATAGGAAGTGTACTGGCACAGATTCAGGAAGTGGTCGGTCAAGTGATTGCAGCTGTAGAGTTCCTGTTCCTGTTCACTTTGTGTTCAGGTGTACTGGTACTGTACGCTGCACTGGCAGGGTCCCAGGATGAACGTGTACGGGAAGCTGGCCTGTTGCGTGCGCTCGGTGCGACCCGGCAGGAGCTCTCCCGCGCCCAGCGCATCGAGGTGCTGCTGGTGGGTTCGCTGGCCGGGCTGCTGGCCGCCAGCGGTGCGGCCGGCATTGGCTGGGCGCTGGCGAATTACGTCTTCAATTTCGACTGGAGTTTCAGCCCGCTGGTGTGGGTGGCCGGCATGGGGCTGGGCGCGGCTTGCTCGGCGCTGGGCGGCTGGGCCGGATTGCGTCACGTGCTGCGCCGTCCGCCGCTGCAGACCTTGCGCGAGGCTTGATCCGATACAGATCAAGCAAGGCTGGCATTGGCAGCCGGACCGGCCCGACGCGGGCGGCCGGCTGCGGTATCATGGCGGTCTTATGCAAATCGAAGATCCCAACCAACCGACCACGTTCGAACTCATCGGAGGCGCAGAGAAGCTGCGCGAGATGGTCGACCGTTTCTATGACCTGATGGACCTGGAGCCGGAGTTCGCCGGCATCCGCGCGCTGCATCCGCCTTCGCTGGACGGTTCGCGCGAAAAAACCTACATGTTCCTCTCCGGCTGGACCGGCGGTCCCAGCCTGTACATGGAAAAATTCGGCCATCCGCGTCTGCGGGCGCGCCACCTGCCTTTCCCCATCGGCATCTCCGAGCGCGACCAGTGGCTGCGCTGCATGACCTGGGCCATGCAGGACGTCGGCCTGCCGGAAGACCTGATGAAGCGTCTGCTGGCCGCGCTCTACCAGACCGCCGACTGGATGCGCAACAAGCCCGAGTAATTCGCACTGGATAGGTCCCATGTCCCTTTTTGAAATGATCCTCGCCGGCCTGGTGGTGGCCGGTCTTGTGCTGCAAGTGCTGATCCTGCTGCGCGGTAGCCAGCGGCAGGAGGACGACACCGCGCTGGTGATCGAAGACGCGCTGCTGCAGGTCAAGCAGGACCTGCAACGCCATCAGCAGGAGACCGGCGAGCGCATCGAGCGCGAGCTGCGCAGCCAGGTGCAGGCCAGTGCCCAGAGCACGCGCCAGGAACTGGGCGCGAACTTTGCCCATCTGCAGCAGACGCTGGCTACGCAACTGACGAGCGTGGCCGGTTTGCAGAACCAGCAGATCGACGGTTTTGCGCAGCAACTGGTCAAGCTCAACGAAAGCAATACCCAGCAACTGGAAAGCATGCGCCAGTCCATCACGCTGCAGGCCCAGGTGAACCGTGAAGAGCAGGCGGTTTCGCTCAAGCGCTTTGGTGACACCTTGAATCAGCAACTCTCGGCATTGACCGAATCCAACGCCCAACGCATGGCCGAGGTGCGCGCCACGCTGGAAGCCAAGATCAAGGACCTGCAGAACGACAACGCGCAAAAGCTGGAAGAGATGCGCAAGACCGTGGACGAAAAACTGCATTCCACGCTGGAACAGAGACTGGGTGAATCCTTCAAGCTGGTCTCGGACCGGCTGGACAAGGTACACCAGGGCTTGGGCGAAATGCAGCAGCTGGCCACCGGCGTGGGCGACTTGAAGCGCGTGCTGACCAACGTCAAGACGCGCGGCACCTGGGGCGAAGTGCAGCTGGAGATCCTGCTGGAGCAGATGCTCACCCCCGACCAGTACGCCAAGAACGTGGAGACCGTCCCGGCCAGCGGCGAGCGGGTGGAATTTGCCATCCGCCTGCCGGGGGCCAAGGAAGATGCTGGCCAGGTCTGGATGCCCATCGATGCCAAATTCCCCAAGGAACAGTACGAACGCCTGGTCGATGCCGCCGAGCGCGCCGATGCCGACGGCGTGGCCACGGCCGGGCGCGAACTGGAACGGGCAGTACGTGGCGAGGCCAAGACGATTGCCGAGAAATACCTGTCGCCACCGCTGACGACCGACTTTGCCATCCTCTTCCTGCCAACCGAAGGGCTGTATGCGGAAGTGATGCGCCGGCCCGGCTTGTCGGATGAATTGCAGCGCACCTGCCGGGTCACCATTGCGGGTCCGTCGACCTTGTCGGCGCTGCTCAACAGCCTGCAGATGGGCTTCCGCACGCTGGCACTGGAAAAGCGCTCGTCGGAGGTGTGGCAGGTGCTGGGCGCGGTCAAGACCGAGTTCGGCAAGTTCGGCGAAGTGCTGGCCGCTACCAAGACGGCGCTGGAGCGCGCCGCCAAGAACATCGACCAGGCCGAGACCCGCACCCGCCAGATGACGCGCAAGCTCAAGTCGGTGGAGGCGCTGCCGGTGGAGAATGCGCAGAAGCTGCTGGGGACCGGGGAGCTGGATTTGGGCGAGGATGCCGAGGGCGTCTGATTGGCCTCTTCCTTCACCTGCAGAGGGGCTCAAGCGGCTGGAAAACAGAAGGGACGGCTTGCCGTCCCTTTTTCTTCATTTGCGCCTGAAAGCCACCATCACACCAGGCCGTCGAACAGCACTACCGCCACTTCTTCGCCGGCAGCTACATCACCGCGTTCGTGTTCCAGTTCAATGATGCAGTTGGCGTCCGACATCGAGCGCAGGATGCCCGAACCCTGCATGCCGGTCAGCCGCACTTGCCAGTGACCGTTCTCGTCCGGGGCCAGGATGCCGCGCTGGTATTCGGTGCGGCCGGCCTTCTTGCGAATGGCCGTGGCCGTCTTCACCCGCAGGCGCGGCAGCGGATTGGCTTCGGCACCGGCCAGGCGCAGCAGCGCATCGCGCACGAAGAAGGAAAAACTCACCTGCACCGCCACCGGGTTGCCCGGCAAACCGAACAGATAAGCCTCCCGTCCGCGCGAGCGGATGCGGCCGAAGGCCAGTGGGCGGCCGGGGCGCATGGCGATCTTCCAGAACGTCATCTCGCCCAGGCTGGCCATGATCTGCTTGGTGTAATCGGCCGCACCAACGGAGACGCCACCGGAGGTGATGACCGCATCGGCTTCTTCGCAGGCACTGCGGAACGCCGCTTCGAGGGCGGCCGGATCGTCCGGCACCACGCCCATGTCCAGCACCTCGCAACCGAGGCGCGTGAGCATGCCGTGCAGGGTGTAGCGATTGGAGTCATAGACGCAGCCGGCATCGAGCGGCTCGCCGACCGAGCGCAACTCGTCGCCGGTGGAGAAGAAGGCCACGCGCAGACGGCGCTGCACCGGCACTTCGGCAATGCCCAGCGAGGCCAGCAGGCCGATGTCGGAGGGCCGCAGCACGCGGCCGCGCGGCAGGGCCACGCTGCCCAGGGCCAGGTCTTCGCCACGCAGGCGGCGATTGTCGCCGGGACGCACGCGGCCGGCAGGCAGGGTCACGCCTTGCGCATCGGCGTCGGTAGTCAGTTCCTGCGGGATCACGGTGTCGCAACCGTCGGGCATCGGTGCGCCGGTCATGATGCGCACGCACTGGCCGGGGCCGACGCTGCCGGCGAATTGTTCACCCGCGTGTACCGCGCCGATGATCTGCAGGCGCACTTGCTGGCCCTCGGCCACGTCCTCGCCACGCAGGGCATAGCCATCCATGGCCGAGTTGTCGTGCGCCGGGACGTCGATGCGGGAAATGATGTCGCGCGCCAGCACGCGCGAAAGGGCGCTGCGGATGGCCAGCTTTTCCACGGCCTCGACGGGCGTGATGAATTCCTGGATCACGGCTTGCGCGCGTGCCACCGTCATGGCGTTGGGGTCATAGCCGCTGATGCAGCTGACGATGTCGTGGAGTGTGGCGGTGTGGGTCTCGGTCATTGTTCTGCTTCGAGCTGTTGCAAATCCAGCCCGGTATTGATGTTGCTGAAGGCGCGCTCGTCGGGGAAATCCACTTCGACGCAATCAAGGCTGGCAAACCAGCAGTCCATCTTGCGTTCGCCCGCCGCCAGGAAGGCGTCCAGCGAAGCACGCGTACTGGTCTGAAGCAGCGAGCATACAGGATGCCGCTGGCGCCCGTGTACGCCCTCGGTGACCGCGATGGCAGCCTGTGCGCCGCTGGCGGTGAGGGCGTCGTACAGGTGCGCTACCAGGTCATAGGGGATCAGCGGCGAGTCGCATGGGGCGGTGGCCAGCAGCGGCGTGTGGCAATGGGCCAGGCCGCATTGCAGACCCGCCAGCGGGCCGGGGAAATCCCCCTGCAGGTCATGCCAGACCGGATAGCCGAAACGGGCGTACTCCAGCTGGGAGCGGTTGGCGTTGATCGCCAAGGTGCCGACCTGCGGTGCCAGGCGTTCCAGCACATGCTGCACCAGTGGCTTGCCATGCAGGACTTGCAGGCCCTTTTCCACGCCGCCCATGCGCGTGCCACGGCCACCGGAGAGGACCAGGCCGGTGATGTGAATGGCGGCGGTGGCGGGGGAAGACATGGTGCGGAAGAGGAAGGAGCAGGGCAGACGTGCCGGATCAGCCGCCGATGTAGGACATCTCGACCTTGCGCGCCGGAGCCGCCTGCATGGCGCTGCGCAGCTCGGAATAACGGTCGCCGCGCTGGCCCCAGAGGGCGGCGATGGCACCGGCAATCTCGGCATCGCTGCTGCCGTTGCGCACCAGGCTGCGCAGGTCGTGGCCTTCGCTGGCGAAGAGGCAGGTGTAGACCTTGCCTTCGGTGGAGAGGCGCGCGCGTGAGCAGTCCTGGCAGAAGGCCTGGGTCACGCTGGAGATCACGCCGATCTCGCCGCTGCCATCCACATAGCGCCAGCGCTCGGCGGTCTCGCCGGTGTAGTTGGGGTCGGCCACTTCCAATGGCATCTCGGCAGCGATGCGGCGGACCACTTCGCGCGAGGGCAGCACTTCGTCCATGCGCCAGCCGTTGGAAGAGCCCACGTCCATGTATTCGATGAAGCGCAGGATGGCCGGGCTGCCCTTGAAGTAGCGCGCCATCGGCAGGATCTGGTCGTCGTTGACGCCCTTCTTGACCACCATGTTGATCTTGATCGGGCCGAGTCCGGCGGCGTGCGCCGCTTCGATGCCTTCCAGCACGCGCGCCACCGGGAAATCGACGTCGTTCATGCGGCGGAAGCTCTCGTCATCCAGCGAATCCAGCGACACCGTCACGCGCCTGAGCCCGGCCGCCTTGAGCACCTGGGCCTTTTGCTTCAGCAGCGTGCCGTTGGTGGTGAGGGTCAGGTCGATTTCTTCGCCGTCCGGGGTGCGCAGGGCGGCCAGCATGGCGATCAGGGTCTCGATGTTCTTGCGCAGCAGCGGCTCGCCGCCGGTCAGCCGGATCTTGCGCACGCCATGCGCCACGAACTGGGCTGCCACGCGGGTCAGCTCCTCGAAGGTCAGCAGGTCAGAGTGCGGGAGGAACTGGTATTGCTTGTCGAAGACATCCTTGGGCATGCAATAGACACAGCGGAAATTGCAGCGGTCAGTCACCGAAATGCGCAGGTCGTGCAGCGGACGTCCCAGACTGTCGCCCAGCCAGCCGGTCGGCTCGACCGCAACCGGCGTCAACAAGCCGGCCGCACTGGCGCTCGGGGCTTGCCGGACATCGACGATGGGGATGACGCGCTTGTTCATACGATCTGACGATAAAAGGTGTGTAACGATAGCACGCCTGAGGCCGACGCGCAGATGCACAATCATGCATATAGTGTATGCGTGCAACTGAATCTCGCGCCTGCCGCCGCCCGCCGTGCGGGCCTGCTGGCATCTGGCTTGCAGCGCCATCGTATCCTGCCGTGACTGTATCGTGACGGCGAGCGGGCAACTGTCACCAAATAGGAGGTCGTTTGCCGATGGGCGGTGAAGGCAAAGCCTTCATGTGGAAACCGATAGACATGAAAAAGGGAGCCGAAGCTCCCTTGTTCATTGCCGATTTTTACTGCCTCCGGGCCACCCTGCGGCAGGGTGGCCGGAATCCTTCTTAACGGCGGGTTTCGACCTGCACCAGCGGTTCGGTCGACTGCGGCGGCAGCGGCTTGCGCTCGCGCGGCACGTGCGGTGCCGGGACGAAGGCAGCAGCGGCTTCCTGGGCAGCGCGCAGCTTGACCGGGTCCGTGGTGGCCAGGGTCAGGCCGGCTTGCGACAGCATCTGCTCCAGCGACTCCGAACGGGCAGCGTTGCCGGTGCTGGCCGCCACTGCGGGGGCAGGGGCAGGGGCAGGGGCA
>NZ_DBIC01000267.1:26685-35593 GCF_002296545.1 Herbaspirillum sp. UBA812
CAGGGGCAGGGGCAGGGGCAGCAGGGGAGGCCGGTGCGGCTTCAGCCACCACCGGAGCCGGTTCGACGGCTACCGGTGCCGGGCTGGCTTCGACGGCGTCCAGCAGGCTGATCTGTTGCGGCACGGCCGGGGCTGCAGGCGCAGCGTGCACCACCTCGACCGGGGCTTCCGATGCGGCCGGAGCAGCAACGGGGGCCTGCACCGGCTCGAAGGCCGGGGTCGGGGCGAAGCTGGCATCGATCGACGGCGCCGCCGGTTCGATGGCCGGCTGGTTCGAGAACACGGCCTGGGTCGCTTCAGCAGCGGCAGCGGCGACGGCTTCCACCGAGTTCACGCCGCTTTCCACGTGCACGGCAGCCTCAGCCGGGGCTTGTTCCGGGACCGGGGAGGCGGCGAACGAAGCTTGCGCCACAGCGGCTTGGGCCACTTCCACCGGAGCCGCCGAAGTGTCGGCAGCGACGGTCTCGACGTTCACGCTGGCAGCAGCGGCGCTGGCCACGACTACGGTGTCGACGCCTTCGGCGGCTTCGGATTGCTCCGATCCTTCACCTTCGCCGTTGTCGATCACGTTGCCGTTTTCATCACGTTCGCGACGATGACGGTTGCGGCCACCACGGCGACGACGACGACGCGGCTCGGTGCCGCCTTCGGCAGCTTCCGCACCTTCGACGCCATCAGCACCTTCGGAACCTTCGACTTGTGCAGCTTCCACCTGGGCGGCTTGCTCGTCATTGGACAGGGCCACGGCACCAGCAGCAACCGCTACGCCTGCGGTGGCTGCACCGGCAGCCAGAGCGGCTTCCAGCGGCAGGCCTTCCTCGGCCTTGGGGTCCTTGCGTTCACCACGCGGGGCGCGCGGTTCACGCGGCTGGCGCGGTTCACGGCCTTCACGACCCTCGCGCGGCTCGCGGCCTTCACGCGGTTCGCGGGGCTCACGGGCTTCACGCGGCTCGTTGCGGCGGGCTTCCTTCTGTTCCTGGCCTTCGCGGGCTTCGCGCGGCTCACGGCCCTCGCGCACCTCACGGCCTTCACGCGGTTCGCGGCCTTCCTTCGGTTCGCGTGGACCACGCGGTGCACGTGCTTGCTTGGCTTCAGCAGTGTCGCCGGTCTTCAGTTCGACGGCGGCGGGGCCACGGGGTGCACGCTGCTCTGCATTGCGCTCGCCACGTTCGGCGCGATCGCCACGCTCACCGCGTTCACCACGGTTGCGGTTGCGGCCATTGCGGTCGCCGCCACGGCCATTGCGATCGCCTTCGCGCTTGGCCGGAGCCTTGGCTTCGACCGGGGCCGGCACTTCCACCGGAGCAACCGGCTTCTTGCGGAAGAAGGCGAAGATCTTGCCCAGCAGACCCGATTCCGGGGCCAGGGTCGGCGGCGGCACGGGGGCAGCCACCGGTTCCGGCGCCTTGCGTTCGACGATCGGGGCCGGCTGGTCGGGGGTGATGCCCTTGACCACGGCTTCCTGGCGCGGACGTTCTTCTTCCTTCTGGCGCTTGCTGTAGCCGATGTCGGTATCGGCTTGCTCGGCCATGGTGTAGCTGGCTTGGCCCTCGTCCAGGCGCGGATCGTCGTGCTTGATCCGTTCCATCTTGTAGTGCGGGGTTTCCAGGTGCTTGTTGGGGATCATGATGACGGTGACGCGATGGCGCGTCTCGATCTTCAGGATTTCGCCCCGTTTTTCATTGAGCAGGAAAGCGGCCACGTCCACCGGCGCTTGCACGTGGATGGCGGCTGAATTTTCCTTCATCGCCTCTTCCTGGATGATGCGCAGCACCTGCAGGGCGGAGGATTCGGTATCGCGGATGTGGCCGGTGCCGTTGCAACGCGGGCAGGTCACGTGGCTGCCTTCGGACAGCGACGGACGCAGGCGCTGGCGCGACAGTTCCATCAGGCCGAAGCGGGAGATCTTGCCCATCTGAACGCGGGCGCGGTCGTGGTGCAGGGCGTCCTTCAGACGGCCTTCCACTTCGCGCTGGTTCTTGGAGTTCTCCATGTCGATGAAGTCGATCACGATCAGGCCGCCCAGGTCGCGCAGGCGCAACTGGCGGGCCACTTCATCGGCGGCTTCGAGGTTGGTGTTGAAGGCGGTGGTCTCGATGTCGCTGCCACGGGTGGCGCGCGCCGAGTTCACGTCCACCGACACCAGGGCTTCGGTGTGGTCGATGACGATGGCGCCGCCGGAAGGCAGCGGGACCGTACGCGAGTAGGCGGTCTCGATCTGGTGTTCGATCTGGAAGCGCGAGAACAGCGGCACGTCGTCGCGGTAGCGCTTGACGCGATGGACCATGTCCGGCATCACGTGGGCCATGAACTGCTGGGCCTGGTCGTGGATGTCGTCGGTATCGATCAGGATTTCGCCGATGTCGGGCTGGAAGTAGTCGCGGATGGCGCGGATGACCAGTGACGATTCCTGGTAGATCAGGAAGGCGCCCGAGCCGGTCTGGCCGGCGCCTTCGATGGCGCGCCAGAGTTGCATCAGGTAGTTCAGGTCCCACTGCAGTTCATCGACGTTGCGGCCGATGCCGGCGGTGCGGGCGATGACGGACATGCCGTTGGGCAGGTCCAGCTTGTCCATGGTTTCGCGCAGTTCCTGGCGGTCTTCGCCTTCGACACGGCGCGACACGCCGCCACCGCGCGGGTTGTTGGGCATGAGCACCAGGTAGCGGCCGGCCAGGGAGATGAACGAGGTCAGGGCAGCGCCCTTGTTGCCGCGTTCTTCCTTCTCGACCTGGACGATGATTTCCTGGCCTTCGCGCAGCGCTTCCTTGATACTGGCGTTGCGGACGTCAATGCCTTCCTTGAAATAGGTGCGGGCCACTTCCTTGAAGGGCAGGAAGCCGTGGCGTTCTTCGCCGTAGTTGACGAAGCAGGCTTCCAGCGAGGGCTCGATGCGGGTGATGACGCCCTTGTAGATGTTGGACTTGCGCTGCTCGCGTCCGGTGGTTTCGATGTCGATGTCGATCAGTTTCTGACCGTCAACGATCGCTACGCGCAGTTCTTCCTGCTGCGTGGCGTTGAACAACATACGTTTCATGTTTTCACTCCGGGATCCGAAGATCCTTCAAATGGCCCGTCCGTATGTGGTAGCGGGCCAAAAGTACAGGGGATGTACGCGAGAACGAAGTGATTGGGGAGGGAATTGCCTTGATTGTGTGAGTGCGCCTTAGCGGGCGCTCCAGCACAAGGGGGCGCGGATGCGGCAGACGGGAACGCCGGGCAGCACCGTATCCGCGCCGCGCGCTCCGCCATAGGCGGTCGCGCAGGCAACTGCGGACGGTAAGCTGGTCTGTGGAGCCAAACGTAACATGGTGATGGGTTGGCGACGGCGATCGGGTTCTGTTGCATCAACCGGCAAGCTTCGCGATGCTTCGGCCAGGACTGCGGCATGGCCCGGGCAATGCGCTGCAAGAGGGGCGGGCGGATGAGCCTGCCGCCGGTTGCGCTGCAAGATACTGCTTTGCCGGGGGGCTGTGCGCTGCGGACCTGAACCGGAACACCGGATGCGAGTCTTGCCAGACTTTTATCCTGATGATCCAAACAATTCTGTTCCACTTCCAGGCGCGCTGTCCGATTGCAACTGCGGTGCAAACTGGAATCGCGCAGGGAAGGTGCGTACTCGTTTCGAGGCCTTTACGTGGACCAGGCAAGCGGCATGATCGGCTGTATTGTCAACCGTTGCAGCGCTTTTATTGCGTCTGCGATGCCGCGCGTCGTGGTTTTCGGGGCCCCCTCCGTCTATTTTGCAAATGAGCGAGGCTGACGAAGTCTCCTCTTGTGTAGAATGTTCCTTTTTATTCTACTGACGCTGATTTTTTGTTCAGCGTCGAACGATTATATATTCAAAATGAAGGACTTAGCGAGATTTTCTAGGGGGGCTTCTGAAAGCGCCGCAGCCGCGCCCGCCTCCCGGAGCGAAGCCGCCTCGCAGAACCTTCCCCAGGTGCAGTTGCTGACCATTTCCGACGAAGAAGCCGGGCAGCGGATTGATAATTTCCTGCTGCGTATCTGCAAGGGTGTTCCCAAGAGCCATATCTATCGTGTCCTGCGTTCGGGCGAGGTACGTGTCAACAAGGGCCGCATCGACCAGACCTATCGCCTGGCCGAAGGCGACGTGGTGCGCGTGCCGCCAATACGAGTTGCCGAGAAACAAGAGCAGGTGGTCCCCGGCGCGGAATTCCGCATCCTGCTGGAAGACAGCCACATGCTGGTCATCGACAAGCCGGCCGGCGTCGCCGTGCACGGCGGCTCGGGCGTGAGCTATGGCGTAATCGAACAGCTGCGTGCGGCGCGTCCGCAGGCCAAGTTCCTGGAACTGGTGCACCGCCTGGACCGCGATACCTCGGGCGTGCTGCTGATTGCCAAGAAGCGTTCGGCCCTGACCAACCTGCACGACCAGATGCGCGAAGGCACCACCGACAAGCGGTATTTCACGCTGGTGCAGGGCGACTGGAAGAATGCCCGCCAGCACGTGAAGTTGCCGCTCTTCAAGTACAGCACCCCGGACGGCGAGCGCCGGGTGCGGGTGCAGGCCGATGGCCAGGCTTCGCACACCATCTTTTCGCTCTTGCGCCGGTTCGGTGAATTCGCCCTGCTGGAAGCTGAACTCAAGACCGGCCGCACCCATCAGATCCGGGTGCACCTGTCTTCCAGCGGTTTCCCCATCGTGGGCGATGACAAGTACGGCGATTTCACCCTCAACAAGTCGCTGCAGAAGGCCGATGGCAATCGCGTGGCCTTCAAGCGCATGTTCCTGCATGCCTGGCGCATCAGTTTCCGCCATCCGGAAAGCGGCGAGACCGTCACCCTCAAGGCCGGCCTGCCCGAGGAGTGCGCGCGCTTCCTGCGCAGCCTCGAAGGCGGTGCCGAGGGCGACCTGCTGCCTCACAACATGCTGGCCGGAACCGAAGAGTGAAGGGATACACGCAGACGGCCGGGATGTGATACTTTCTGCCCGGCATTAACAGAAACGCATGCTCATCTGGCAATTGCCACAATGGCAACCGAGCCGGAAGCATGCCAGCGGAAAGAGCTCAGCACATGGCAAGAAAGCAATTTGACCTGATCGTCTTCGACTGGGACGGCACCCTGATGGACAGCACCTCGACCATCGTGCGCTGCATCCAGGCGGCCGCGCGCGACCTGGGGCTGCCCATTCCCGACAAGAGCGCGGCGTCCTACGTGATCGGCCTGGGCTTGCAGGATGCGATGCAGGCCGCCATTCCGGATGTGGACCCGAAGTACTATCCGCGCATCGTGGAGCGCTACCGCCATCACTATCTCGGGCAGGACAAGGACCTCACGCTCTTCGAGGGCGTGCCCGAGATGCTGGCCGACCTGTCGCAGCAGGGCTATTTCCTGGCCGTGGCCACCGGCAAGAGCCGGGTGGGGCTGAACCGGGCCATGAACAATACCGGCCTGCTCTCCAAGTTCGATGCCACGCGCTGCGCCGATGAAACCTTCTCCAAGCCGCATCCGGCCATGCTGCAGGAACTGACCCGCGAACTGGGCCAGGACATGCACCGTACCGTCATGATCGGCGACACCACCCACGACCTGCAGATGGCCATCAACGCCGGAGCCAAGGGGGTGGCGGTGGAGTTCGGCGCGCATCCGCCACAGCAGTTGCAGACCCTGGCGCCTCTTTATTCAGCCCGCTCCATCCGCGAGCTGCATCAATGGCTCAATGACCACGCCTGAAGCGGCTTGCCATGACGACGCCTGAAGAAATCTTCATTTGCCCCTCAGCCGCCCTCCAGGAGGGCGGTCTGGGCAAGCGCTTCCCGGTGCAGGTGCATGGGGATGAGACCACCGGCTTCGTGGTGCGCTATGGCGGTGTGGTCTATGGCTATCTTAATCGCTGCGCCCACGTGCCCATTGAACTGGATTGGGCCGAGGGCGAATTCTTTGAATCCAGCGGCCTGTATCTCATGTGCGCAACACATGGCGCGGTTTATGCGCCCGATACCGGAAAATGCGCAGGCGGACCTTGTACCGGTGCGCATTTGCGTAAGATCATGGCGGTGGAACGCGACGGCCAGGTGTTCTGGCGTCCGGATGACATCGTCCAGCCCGTCGAGGCATGAGCTTCGCGGAAAAAACCAGTGCAGCGCGATGGCGCTGCCCAGAGTGAGCCTATGAGCAACAACGAATCTGACAACCCGCAAGACCGCCCCCCTCAGTCTTCCTCGTCTTCCCCGGCCTCCCCGCCGCCTGCTGCACCGTCTTCTTCCATCCCCGCCAGCGTGCGCGAGGACAAGAAGAGCGGCTGGGAGCGCGACGTCCTGGAAAAGCTGGCCCTGTTCGCCGTCAAGGAACAGCGCGCCCGCCGCCGCTGGGGCATCTTCTTCCGCATCGCCATTCTGGTGGTGATCGTGCTGGGCGGCTGGATGGCCTTCACCTACAACAAGATCGAGAGCGAGCCGCTGGGCACCCATACTGCCCTGGTCGAGATTCGCGGCACCATCGAATCCGAAGGGCAGGGCTCGGCCGGCGTGGTCATTCCGGCGCTCGACAAAGCCTTTGCGGCCAGCGACTCGGTGGGCGTGATCCTGAAGATCAACAGCCCCGGCGGCAGCCCCGTGCAGGCCGGCATGATCAACGACGAGATCACCCGCCTGCGCAAGGCCTATCCCAAGAAGCCGATCTACGTGGTGGTGGAAGAGATGTGCGCTTCCGGCGGCTATTACATCGCCGTGGCGGCTGACAAGATCTACGTCAACAAGGCCAGCCTGATCGGTTCGGTGGGCGTGCTGATGGATGGTTTCGGCTTCACCGGCCTGATGGACAAGCTGGGCGTGGAGCGCCGCCTGCTGACGGCGGGCGAGAACAAGAGCTTCCTCGATCCCTTCAGCCCGCAGAGCCCCAAGCAGCGTGAATACGCGCAATCGATGCTGCAGGAGATCCATCAGCAGTTCATCGAAGTGGTGCGCCAGGGCCGTGGCACGCGCCTGAAGGAAACCCCGGATACCTTCTCGGGCCTGGTGTGGACTGGCTCCAAGGCCGTCGAACTGGGCTTGGCCGATGGCTATGGCACGGTCGACAGCGTGGCGCGTGATGTGATCAAGGCCGAGGATGTGGTGGACTACACCCAGACCGAGAATCTCTCCGAACGCGTGCTCAAGAAATTCGGCGTGGCCTTCGGTGCGGGCTTTGCCAAGACCTTGATGTCAGCGCCGTTGTCGCAGTTGCGCTGAGCGAATCCACAGCTTCCAAGCAAAAGGCCGGTTGCTGATGCAACCGGCCTTTGTTTTTTTGTGATGCTTATTCCGCCAGCAGCAGGAACACCGTTGGCTTCTTGTGGAAGTCCGGCGCCTTGTTGGCCGCCAGGGCGGCCTTCCATTGCGCGGCGGTCTGCGTGCGTACCGTTTCGGTGGGCAGCGAAAGATCGGTCGCCACACAGATCAGCGTGCCCTGCTGGCAGGACTGCGCCAGCGCTTCCAGCATGGCACCGTTGCGATAGGGCGTTTCGATCAGCAGCTGGGTCTGCTTCTCCTTGCGGGAGCGGTCTTCCAGTTGGCGGATGCGCTTGCTGCGCGCCTCGGCGTCGGTGGGCAGGTAGCCGTTGAAGGCGAAGCTCTGGCCGTTCAGTCCGCTGGCCATCACCGCCAGCAGCAGGGACGAGGGCCCGACCAGCGGCCGCACCTGGATGCCATGCTGATGCGCCAGGCGTACCAGGTTGGCACCGGGGTCGGCTACGGCCGGCACACCGGCTTCCGAGATCAGTCCACCGTCGCGGCCTTCCAGCAGCGGTGCCAGCAAGGCGGGCAGGGCGGCGGCAGGCGTGTTGACGTTCAGTTCGCTGATCTGGATTTCCTGGATGGGCTTGGCCAGTGCGGTACTGCTGCCCAGGAGCTTGAGGAAGGCGCGGGTGGTCTTGGCGTTCTCGGCCACGAAATAATCCAGGCGCGCCGCGATGGCCTGCACCTGGCGCGGGATGATGGACTCCAGCGGATGCAATGCGTCAGTGTCGGCGGGAAGCTCGGTCGTTCCCAGCGTGTTGGGAACCAGGTAAAGAATGCCGGGCATGGAAGGGAAAATGGGATAAATTGTATAAAATAATATGTGCAACGCAGCACGACGTCGCTGAGCCGCCATTCTACAGGGTGCAGGCTGTCATCAAAGTGTAATGCGCGCCCATTATCTTGTCGTCATGGAGACAGGATGCGGTTTAAATTATTTAGCAATTGTTTCGGGCGGATTCGCCCGGAGCCGTCGCGAAAGGAAATGCATGTTTGCTGCGGTAGATCTCGGTTCCAACAGTTTTCGCTTGCACATCGGCAAGTATGAGGACGACAGCATACGCGTCATCAAGAGTGCGCGTGACCCCATCCGCCTGGCCGCGGGCATCGACAAGAGCGGCAACCTCACGCCGCAGGCCTGTCAGAGCGCGATCGATTCGCTGACTCGTTTTCGCGCGGTCCTGCGTGACTATCCGCTGACCGCCGTGCGGGTGGTGGCCACCAATACCTTGCGCGTGGCCAGGAATGCCGCCGAGTTGCTGCCGGAACTGGAGCGCGCCATCGGTTATCCGGTCGAAATCATTTCCGGCGAGGAAGAAGGGCGCCTGATCTACATGGGCGTGGCCGGCGTGCTCGCCGATGCCGGTGAAGAACGCATGGTCATCGACATCGGCGGCGGTTCTACCGAAGTCATCCGTGGCCTGGGTGAGCATATCCGCCACGTCGAATCCTTCGGTATCGGTACCGTCAACCAGAGCCTGGCCTTCTTCCCCGATGGGGCGATCACGGCAGCGGCCTTTGAGCGCGCCATCATTTCTGCGCGTTCGCATGTGGAAGATGCGGTGCATCTGTTCAGCTTCGATGCGGCCAGCGTCAATGTCTACGGATCGTCCGGCACCATGCGTGCCATCGCCGATACCATCCGCCGCAACAACATGGGGGATGGTCGC
>NZ_DBIC01000065.1:0-4877 GCF_002296545.1 Herbaspirillum sp. UBA812
ATTCTTGATCTCGCTTTCATGCGCGACCCAGATCCAGGTCTTGTAGAAGATCTTGTCCATCTCCGCTTCGAAGATGGCCGGATCGGTGTAGAGCGAAGGATCCACCACCGCATCCTGTACCAGATCGGCATAGGATGAATCGGTCTTGCGCGGGTGGAAGCGTAGCGGTGCGTTCATGGCTTTCTCCAGTGGCTTGCAGTCGTTGTCAGTGTTGATTGGGCGAGCTTGTCGGGGCAGTGCGTGTCAGGGGCGTTGCTTGAGTGCCTGTTCCAGATGCAGGCCCAGTGCGCAAATGCGTTCGTCATCGCCCTTGCGGCCGACCAGTTGCAGCCCGGCTTTCAGCGGGCTGCCGGCCATCGGCACCGGGATGCTCAGGGCCGGATGGCCGGACAGGTTGAAGGGCCGTACCAGCGAGGACAGCATCAGCACCGAGGCCCCCTGGCGGATCGCTTCCAGTGTCGGCGGCAGCGACGGCAATGTCGGCAGCAGCAGCGCATCGGCGTCGGCCAGCGCTGCGTCGACTTCGGCGCTGAAGGCGGCGCGCACGGCTTCGGCCTGGGCCACCGCGTCATCGGTGGTGGCGGCGGCGGCCGAGAGGCGTTTCTCGATGTCGGCACCCAGTTTGCCCAGGCCGAGCAGGTGGCCGAAAGCGTCATGCGTCTCGCGATTGATGAGGGTCATGCCGGCCTCGAAGGCAGCGTGCATGTGCTGCGGGGTCCAGACATCGCCTTGCCAGCCGCTGGCGGCGAAGGCCGCAGCGACAGCCTCTGCGATCTGGGGATCGGCCTGCACTGTTACCAGTTTGACGCGGGCCTGTGCTGCCGCTGCGGTAGCGGCAACGCGGTCGAAACCAGGTGCGATGCTGGCCATGGCGCTGATGATGAGATCCATGCTGCGCGCAAAGGGGCCCACGCAATCCAGGCTGCTCACGGCCGGATAGGCCCCGGCGCGGCTGACGCGGCCGAAGCTCGGTTTGAAACCGATCACGCCGCAGCAGGCCGCGGGCAGGCGGATCGAGCCGCCGGTGTCGCTGCCGATGGACATGTCCACCAAGCCCGCGCCCACGGCCGAGGCCGAGCCGCTGGAGGAGCCACCGGTCATGCGGCTTGCGTCCTGTGGATTGACCGCGGTGCCGTTCCAGTCATTGATGCCGGTCATGCCGTAGGCCAGCTCGTGCATGTTGGCGCGGGCGGTGAGCTGCCAGCCGGCATCGAGCAGCTTGCGAACCACGTCGGCGTGCGCTGCAGCCGGCGGCGCGTCGGCCAGGGCGGCGCTGCCGCCGCAAGTGGGCTGGCCGGCGATGTCGATGCAATCCTTGATGGCCACTGTCGGGCCGCTGCCACCGAGGTGAAAACGCGAGAGCAGGGCGTGGCCGGTGCCGGGGACGGTGCGTGCTGAAGTGTTGCTCATCCTGCCGCTCCCAGGCAGGCGATGCGCGCCTGCTGCTGCAGGGCGGCGAGGGCGGCCTGGCCATTGCGCTTGCGCGGCGTCGGCAGGGGAGATGAAGAAGTTGGCTGGGGGCTCATGGCGCATCCGTTCAAATGGGGCCGACCAGGCTGGCAATCCACGTCGGGCGCGGCATGCAGGCGGTTTCCTTGGCTGATGTGAAGCATTCTAAAAGTCGCCTTAAAATAGATCAAATTGATGTAAAATATTTTTCACATAAGCGGCATGGATAGTGATCGCCGCTTTCCTTGATGTGACTCATCGGGCCCAGGCCCCCGCGCGACCCCCTCCGGAGACTGCTATGGCGACCTTCAACAACATGGACCTGAACCTGCTGCGCGTCTTCCAGGCCATTGCCGACGAACGCAGCCTGACCCTGGCCGGCAACCGCCTGCACCTGTCGCAGCCCGCCGTGAGCTATGCGCTCGGACGGCTGCGCCAGATCTTCGATGACCCGCTCTTCATCCGCACCAAGGAGGGCATGCAGCCCACGCCGGCCGCGCTGGAACTGTCCAAGCCCATCAACCGCGCGCTGCAGGCGGTGCAGGATGCGCTGCGCTACACCGAGCGCTTCGACCCGGCCGCCAGTACGCGCGTCTTCCGCGCCTCGATGACGGACGTGGCCGAGATGATGTTCCTGCCGCAGCTGTGCGAACTGCTGACCGCGCAGGCCCCGCAGACGCGCCTGCAGGTGGAGCAGGTGCCGCCGGCGCATCTGGAAGAAGCGCTGCGCACCGGCCAGCTCGACTTCGCCTTCGGCAACCTGCCGGCGCTCAAGGCGGTGACCTGTCATGAACTGCTGTTCCGCGAAACCTATGTCTGCATGATGCGCAAGCGTCCGGCCCTGCCTGCGCGTGAACAACTGCAGCTCGACGAATTCCTGGCGCTCTCGCACGTGCTGGTCGAGTCGGCCGAGAGCAGCCATCACCAGGTCGAGAATTCCTTCCGCAATCTCGGCGTGCAGCGCAAGATCAGCCTGTCGATCCCGCACTTCACGGTGCTGCCGCGCATCCTCGGCAAATCCGACCTGGTGGCCACCGTCCCGGCGCGCATCGCCAAGCTTTTCCACAGTGAGCACCCGGACGTATTCCTCTCCTACGAACTGCCGGTCAAGCTGCCGGCGGTAGACATCACCCTGCACTGGCATCCGGCCTTCGACGCCGACGCCGGCAATACCTGGCTGCGCCAGATCGTCATCGACATGCTGCAGAGCTACGGCCGCAGCAGCTGATCCATTGCGCCGGAAAGCAGAAGGCCCGCCAACGCGGCGGGCCGTTCTCCCTGCCTGCGGGAAGACCACCGGATGTCGGCGGCGGCCTTCCCTCCTCAAGTAGCCCGTACTCAGAAGCGATGACGCATGCCCAGGCGCAGCGCGCTCTGGTTGCCGGTCGACGACTGGATGCCGCCACCGAAGACCGGATACGCGTTGTAGCCCTTGTCGCGGTCATAGACGGCGCCCACGTACAGGTCGGTACGCTTGGAGATCTTGTAGTCCACCGTCGCCACCAGTGCCTGGGCATTGCCCACCCCCTGGTTGCGCTTCTGGAACTGGTAGGCGGCAGCCAGATCCCACAGCGGCGTCAATGCATAGACCGTGCCCAGTTCATAGGTGGTGGCCTTGGCATTGGTGTCGGTGTTCTTGACCTGGGTGATCACGCCGAACGGTGTGAAGGCGCCGATCTGATAGCGCGCACCGCCGCCATAGATGCGGGTGGCGGAAGCGCCGCTGCTGCTCTTGATGTCGGTGTAGGCGAGCGCGCCGCTGAAGGCACCGGCGTCGTATTGGCCGAGGGCGCTGACGGTGCGGCCGGCATTGTTGTTGCCGGCCACTTCACCGAGCCCGAGCATCGCGCCAAAGCTGAAACCGCCGAACCTGGCGCTGTTGTACTTGATGGAATTGTTGGTGCGGTCGCCGCCATAGATGTGGTCGTTGAGCGCCGTGCTGTGCGCCGCATCGGCATGGGTGCCCCAGGCGAAGGAACCGGCTGGCGACAGTGCGCCCATGGCGTACTGGGCACCGATGTTGGCCATGAAGTCATACTGGCGGCCCGCGCTGATGGATCCCCAGTCCTTGCTGCCCAGGCCGACGAAGGACTGGCGGCCGAACAGCAGGCCACCTTGTCCCAGGCTGCCGTCATCGGCACCGAAGCCGGTTTCCAGGGTGAAGAAAGCATTCAGGCCACCGCCCAGATCTTCCGTTCCCTTGAAGCCGATGCGGCTGCCCTGGGCAATGCCGCTGTCCATGCGCAGCAGCGACGCGCCGCCGCCGCCGGTCTTGGCGGCGTTGGAGTAATAGGTCAGGCCGAGATCGATCAGGCCATAGATGGAAACGCTGCTCTGTGCATGTGCCATCCCCGTGCCGGCCGCGAGCAAGGCGGCGGCCAGTAGTTTCTTCTTCATGTGACAAGGCTCCCTGTGGTGTTGCAGTGTGATGGTCGCGCTCCGCACCGGGTGAGGCCGATGCCGAGCGGCGAACGCAGCCGGTAGATGTGGAAGGTCTGCGTGGCGTGCATGACATGTCGTCATGTGGGGCCATCATAGGAAGCGCATTTGCGCCAGATCAAATTGATGCAGCGGATAGATGGAATAAGCCCGATTCATGCACCGGACAGATAAGTCGCCGACTCTCGAATCCGGTGCATGAATCGGCGCGATGACGGGATAATCGTGCAGAACTTCACCACGCGAGTGCGCGCGATCACCAAGGCGGCGCGTCGTACGCGCGACCTAAAGGAATCCCTAGTTGTGGCGTTCCACCAACGGTAGCGTGAAGCAGAAGCGCGTGCCGCGCGTCTCTCCGGGTTGTGCCCAGATATCGCCGCGATGGCGCGCAATGATGTTCTTGCACAGCGCCAATCCGATGCCGTTGCCGCTGACCTTGGAGGAGAAGAAGCCATCGAAGAGCCGTTCGCGGTGGCCGGCATCGATGCCGCGTCCCTCGTCGGCAACGGTCAGCAGGGCATTGCCGGCACTGCGCGCAGTGCTGATGCGCACATGTCTTGCGCCCTCGGGAAACTCCACCATTTCCTCAATGGCGTTGAAGGCGAGATTCAAGATCACCTGGCCGATCAGCACCTTCTCGCAGCTCACCACCAGGGGCTGCGTACCCGGTTCGATGTGCAGGTGGACCTTGCCTTCGGCGGCCTTCATCTCGATGAACCAGCGCACTTCCTCCAGCACGGCGTTGAGGTCGATCAGGCCTTCGCTCTGCTCCAGCCGCACCACGTATTCGCGCACGCTCTTGATGATGGTGGCGGCATGGTCGACCTGGCGTCCGGCGCTCTCCAGCCCCCACACGATCTGTCCGGCCTGTTCGCGCAGGGCCTCGCTCTGCTTGATGCGCAACACCGAGCCTTCGAGGAAATTGCGGATCGCCGCCAGCGGCTGCGACAGCTCGTGCGCGATGGCGGTGGCCATCCCGCCCATGGCAT
>NZ_DBIC01000308.1:0-6043 GCF_002296545.1 Herbaspirillum sp. UBA812
TGAAGCATTGTTCCGTTCAGATGAACATTCCGCCCGACACCTCCACACGCTGGGCGGTGATCCAGCCATTGTCCTCCCGCAGCAGCGAAGCGATTGCCGCGCCGATGTCATCCGGCACGCCGACCCGGCCCAGCGCGGTCTGGCCGGCAATGAAGGCGTTCAGTTCGGCGTTGTCACGCACGCGGCCGCCGCCGAAATCGGTCTCGATGGCGCCCGGTGCCACGGTGTTGACGGCGATGCCACGCGCGCCGAATTCCTTGGCCATGTAGCGCGTCATCACTTCCACGCCGCCCTTCATGGCGGCATAGGCTGCATAGCCCGGCAGGGTGAAGCGGGCCAGCCCGCTGGAGATGTTGATGATGCGGCCACCATCGGCCAGCAGCGGCAGCAGCGCCTGGGTCAGGAAGAACGGTCCCTTGAGATGCACCTTGTAGAGCGCATCGAAGTCCGCTTCGCTGGTCTCGGCGATCGGGCCATAGATGCCCATGCCGCCGTTGTTGACCAGATAGTTGAACTGGCGGACCTGCCAGACCCGGTACAGTGCATCGGACACTTGTTGTGCAAAGGCCGGCACACTTGCGCTGTCGGCCAAGTCCAGTTGCAGGGCCACCGCCGGTACACCGAGGGCTTCGATTTCTGACACCGTGGCATCGGCAGCAGTACGGTTGCCGACATATGTCAGGAGGATACCCACGCCTTCGCGGGCCAGGTGCAGGGCGGCGTTCTTGCCCAGGCCGCGGCTGCCGCCGGTGATCAGGGCGATGCGGGGAGTAGTGTTGCTGGAAGCGGTTGCTGCGTTCATGTGAGGCTCCTGAAGTCGTTGAGGAAAGCAATGCAGGGGATGTTGCAAGACCACGGAGCCCAGTATATTGAGAAGAAATTCCAGAATAAATTTCGGATTTACTATTAGACTTTTCAGAATTGAATAATAATCAGGCGGGCACATGAACCAGTTGGACACCCTCAAGATCTTCCAGCGCGTGGCCGAACTGGCCAGTTTCAGCGGTGCGGCGCGCCAGCTCGGCCTGCCCAATGCCAGCGTCTCGCTGGCGGTGCAGCAGCTGGAACAGATGCTGGGCACGCGCCTGCTCCAGCGCACCACGCGGCGCGTGCAGCTGACCGCCGATGGCGAAGCCTTCTACCGGCGCAGCCAGGATTTGCTGGATGAATTCGAATCTCTGCGCGGCATGTTCCGTGCGGGCGGGCAGCCCTTGAGCGGCAAGCTGCGGGTTGACATGTCCAGTGCCATGGCGCGCGAAGTGGTGCTGCCGGCCTTGCCGACTTTTTTGGTGCAGCATCCGCAACTGGAGATCGAGCTGTCAGCCAGCGACCGTCGCGTCGATCTGGTGGCAGAAGGTTTTGATTGCGTGCTGCGGACCGGCACGCTGGACGATTCCTCGCTGGTGGCGCGGCCCATCGGCCATCTGGTGCAGATCAACTGCGCCAGCGCCGCCTACCTGAAACGGCACGGCACACCGCGCAGCCTGGAGGATCTGGCCCATCACCAGTTGGTGCACTACCGCCAGGTGCTGGGCGGACGTTCACCGGGATGGGAGTGGTTCGACGGCACACAGACCCGTACGCTGCCCATGGCCGGCAGCGTCACGGTCAACAGTACGGAGACCTATTACGCCGCTTGCCAGGCCGGCCTGGGCCTGATCCAGCTGCCGCTGGTGGGCGCGCAGAAACGCAAGATGCTCGACGGCGGCAAGCTGGTGGAAGTGTTGCCGCAATATCGTCCGGCGCCCATGCCCATCAACCTGCTCTATGCCAGTCGGCGCCATGTACCGGCACGGCTGGCGGAGTTCATGGACTGGCTGCATGCGCTGATCTTTCCGCTCACGCAGGAGGGCGGCCTCACACGCTGAGCGGCCCGCTCAGGCCAGCATGGTCTGTCCGACCGGATCGATGGTGACCGTGCCGCGTCCGATCTCGATGACGCGGCCGCCGACCTGGATTGCCCCATCCGCATTGACGGTCAGGCGCAGCCGCGAGGGTCGATCGACCGCCGCGCCCTGGTCGATGGCGTAGTGGGCGGGCAGGGTGGCACCGGTGGCAATGAGCCAGCCGCCCAGATTGGCGCAGGCCGAGCCGGTGCCCGGATCTTCGGCCACTCCGCCGCCTTGCTTGGTGAAGAAGTAGCGGGCCAGCACCTGGCCTGGTGCATCCTCATCGAAGGCGAACACATAGGCCGTCTTGCGTCCCAGACTGCTCGCCGGCCAGCGCTCCAGCAGTCCGCTGTCGGGCCGGGCACGGCGCACCGCTGCGGGCGAGCGCAGGGGGATCAGGAATTGGTCGGCCCCGGTATCGACCCAGATCGGATCGGCGGCCAGGTCGCTCTCCTCCAGCGCCAGCAGGGCGGCCACTTCGGCACGCGAAAGCGGCGATGGCGCAGTGCGCGGGCCGCCGGGGCAGGGGGCGGTGAAGGTCCAGACATCCCCCTCGGCATGCACCGGGACCACGCCGGCCTTGAACTCCAGACGCAGCGCGTCACCCGTTCCCAGCAGATCACGCACCACCTGCGCCGTGCCCAGCGTGGGATGGCCCGCGAAGGGCATCTCGTAGCCGGTGGTGAAGATGCGCACCCGCGCATCGGCCACCGCCGAGGGCAGGATGAAGGTGGTTTCGGAGAGATTGAATTGCAGGGCCAGCGCCAGCATGGTGGCCTCATCCAGGCCGCGCGCTTCCTCGAATACGCACAGGGGGTTGCCGCCGAAGGTGGATTCGGCGAAGACGTTGAGCAGGCGGTAGGCGTAGGTGGCAGGCATGGAGGTCTCGCAGCAGGGTCAGAAAACTTCCGCATGGCGGAAGCAGGAAGGCCGATTGTAGCCACGGCCTTCACTGCGAGACAGGTACAGTTCAGTCTCCCACGCCAATACAGTCACGGCCCAACTGTTTGGCGCGGTACAGGCGGCGGTCGGCCTGTTCCAGGAAGGCGATGCGCTGGTCCATCGGCGAAGGCACGATGGTGGTCACGCCCTGGCTGATGGTGATGTGGGTCGAGATCTGCGACTTGGCGTGCGGGATGGCGGCCGCGTTGATGATTGCGCGGCAGCGCTGGGCCACTTGCAGGGCGGCCTTCTCGTCGCAATCCGGCAGGATCAGCACGAATTCCTCGCCGCCATAGCGGGCAAAGAAATCGCGGCTGCGGGTCGCGCTCTGGCTCAGCAGCTGGGCCACTTGCTTGAGGCATTCGTCACCCCGGATGTGGCCGTAATGGTCGTTGTACTGCTTGAAGTAATCGATGTCGAGCATGATCATCGACAGCGGCGCACGCGTGTTGACCGCATTGGCCCATTCCACTTCCAGCGCCGAATCGAACATGCGGCGATTGGCCACGTTGGTCAGGCCATCGCGATAGGACAGTGCCTCCAGCTCCTTCTGCAGCTCAACCAGGCGTGCCTCGGTCTTCTTGCGTTCGGTGATGTCGAACATGAAGCCGATCAGCGCATTGGGGCTGCCATCGGGATTGCGCACCACGTGCACCACGTCGCGGATCCAGATGTGCTCGCCATCGCGGGTCAGGGCGCGGTAGTCGGCTTCGTGATCGGCACCGGCCTTGGATTGCGAGATGCAGAAGTTGACCACGGCCTCGCGGTCTTCCGCATGGATGCGCATGGCCCAGTCGTCGGCCGTCTTCCAGCTTTCCGGGGTCCAGCCCAGCAGTTGTTCGATCTGCGGGCCGATGTAGGCGAACTGCATGGTGCTCCAGTCGATCTTCCAGGGAATCGCCTTGGTTGATTCCAGCAGGGTTTTGTAGACGGCGCTGTCGGGTTCCATCTGTTCTTGGATCGAATTGCTCATGATTCCTGGTCGCGAGGTGGTGGTAATGGAGTTGATGTCGGGAAATGCTGCTACAAGGCAGCACAAAAAATTTGCCGGCAAGCATAACGCGTCTTGCTGTCAGGGCGATGAAAAAATGCGCTCAAGCGTGCAGCTGTCCACTCACGTTTCCGCAGGGCAATCGCCGGAAATCGCTGCGCACCCTGCTCGCAGGGCTATCGTTTTTCCTTATACCCCTATCCTCATTCGGTATTTCCGCCTTCCCCGCTCCTGCGGATAGACTTCAGTCACAGCAGTTTTCGAAACGGAGATTGTTGTGTGGACCGCTACCACGGTCGATGTGTCTGGCAGTGATGTGCCGTACCCGGTGCAGTAATGGCAGACGCTATCTGAAACAAAAATTTTGGAGACAAGCAATGCAATTCCGTTCGGCAGCTGAGCCTGCCGCAGCGGCGACGCCAACCGTAGAAGGCGTTCGCGACTGCGCACAGGCTGTGACCCCAGTGAGCGCTCACTCGCCGGTCCTCGACCAGACACCCGGCACCCCCGCGACAGACGGCTTGCATACCGTCACCGCACACTTGACTGACCGGACAGGTAACCGTACCGGTACAGTTTCAGACACTTCCGGACTGGCACCTGTCAGTCTGGACGACAAATACACCGCCACCGAAGGCGCCATCTATCTTTCCGGCATCCAGGCGCTGGTGCGCCTGCCGATGCTGCAGCAGATCCGCGACCGTGCGGCGGGCCTCAACACGGCCGGGTTCATTTCGGGCTATCGCGGCTCGCCCCTGGGCGGACTGGATGAAGCCCTCTGGCATGCCCAGCCGCACCTGGCCGCGCACCGCGTGAAGTTCCAGCCGGGCGTGAACGAAGACATGGCCGCCACCGCCGTCTGGGGCACGCAGCAGGTCAGGCTGATCGGTCCTTCCGACTATGACGGCGTCTATGCCATGTGGTACGGCAAGGGGCCCGGCGTGGACCGCTGCGGCGATGTGCTCAAGCACATGAACCACGCCGGCACCTCCGCCCAGGGCGGCGTGCTACTGGTGGCCGGGGATGACCACGGCGCCTATTCCTCGACCCTGCCGCATCAGTCGGACCACATCTTCTCGGCATCGATGATCCCGATGCTCTATCCCTGCAACGTGCAGGAATACCTGGACCTGGGCCTGCATGGCTGGGCCATGTCGCGTTATTCCGGCTGCGTAGTGGGTTTCAAGGCGCTGGCAGACACGGTGGAATCGAGCGCTTCGGTGGATGCCGATCCTTTCCGCGTCGACATCCGTCTGCCGACCGATTTCGTCATGCCTGCGGGCGGACTCAATGCACGGCTGTCCACCGATACCTTGGGCGTGCAGGCGCGCAAGCAGGAAGCGCTGATGCAGGATTACAAGATCTATGCCGCGCTGGCCTACGCCCGCGCCAACCGCCTCAACCGCGTGATGATCGACAGTCCCCGTGCGCGCCTTGGCATCATCGCTTCAGGCAAGTCGTATCTGGATGTGCTGGAAGCCTTGTCGGAACTGGGGATCGATGAGGCCTTTGCGGCCGAGATCGGGCTGCGTCTGTTCAAGGTCTCCATGCCCTGGCCGCTGGAGCCGGATGGCGTGCGCGAATTCGCACAGGGCCTCGATGAAATCCTGGTGGTGGAAGAAAAGCGCCAGATGGTCGAATACCAGTTGAAGGAGCAACTCTACAACTGGCGCGACGATGTCCGTCCGCGCGTGATCGGCAAGTTCGATGAGAAGGGCGAATGGGTGGCCCCGCGCGGCGAATGGCTGCTGACCTCCAAGGCCGATTTCTCGGTGGCGCAGATCGCCCGCGTGATCGCCGCGCGCATTGCGCGCTTCCATACCAGTGACCTGATCAAGGCGCGCCTGGCCTTCCTCGATGCCAAGGATGCGGTGCTGACCAAGGCCGTCAACACGCCGCCGCGTCCGGCTTACTATTGCTCGGGCTGTCCGCACAATACGTCCACGCGCGTGCCCGAGGGCAGCTTCGCGCTGGCCGGGATCGGCTGTCACGTCATGGCCACCGCCATCTATCCGGAATTCAACAAGCTGACCACGCACATGGGCGGCGAGGGCGCGCCCTGGATCGGGCAAGCGCCCTTCTCCAAAGTACCGCACGTATTCGCCAACCTGGGCGATGGCACCTATTTTCACTCGGGTATTCTGGCCATTCGGGCCAGCGTTTCAGCAGGCGTGAATATTACCTACAAGTTGCTGTACAACGATGCCGTGGCCATGACCGG
>NZ_DBIC01000264.1:0-15252 GCF_002296545.1 Herbaspirillum sp. UBA812
AGCCCGGTGCCGCCATAGCGGCGGGTGGTGGAGGCTTCGGCCTGGGTGAAGGCATCGAAGATGTCCGTCAGACGTTCCGGAGCAATGCCGATGCCGGTGTCGCTGACCTCCACCCGCAGCATCACTTGCCGGGTGTTGTCCGCCGCCAGCCGCCGCAGTCCCACGTCGATGCGGCCCAGGTGCGTGAACTTGAGCGCATTGCTGATCAGGTTCACCAGCACTTGCTGCAGTCGATAGACATCGCCCACCACACGCTGCGGCAGGTCGCCATCCAGTTCGATGTGCAGGCTCACGCCCTCCTGCGGCGGGTTGCCGGCCAGGACTGCGGTCAGGTCGTGGCGGAAATGCTCCAGCGAGAACGCCTGCAAGTCCAATTGCACCTGCTGGGCATCCATCTTGGAGAAATCCAGCAGGTCATTGAGCAGGTTGAGCAGGGACTTGGCCGAGATCTCGGCCTTGTTCAGGTAGTCGCGCTGGGCCGGCTGCGGTTGCGTTCTCTGCAGCAGCTGGATCATGCCCAGGACGCCATTCATGGGGGTGCGGATCTCGTGGCTGACGCTGGCCAGGAACAGACTCTTGGCGGAGTTGGCCTGTTCGGCCTTCAGACGGGCCTCGACCAGGTTGTTTTCGAATTCGATGCGCTGGGTGATGTCCAGGTTGATGCCGATCACGCGCACCGGCGCGCCCATGCCGTTGCGGTCGACGTGGGCACGTGCCTGCACGAAGCGGATGCTGCCGTCGGCGCGCACCACGCGAAACACCGGTTCGAATTCTCCGGTACCGGCCAGTGCCGCCTGCAGGGCCGATTCGACATAGCCGACATCGTCGGGATGCACGCGCCTGCGCCAGCCCTCATAGGTGGTCACCTGCCCGCTGCGGCCATCGCTGATGCCGTAGATCTCGGCGATCTGGCGGTTGAATTCAAAGGTGTCGCCGGTGCGGTCCCAGACCCACACGCCCAGCTTGGCCACTTCGGCGGCCAGCATCAGCTGGTCGCGGGCGGCTGCCAGTTCGGCTTCCTGCTGGCGCTGCAGGCTCATGTCCATGGCAATGTAGAGGTCGCCGATGTGGCGCTGGCGGTGATCCAGCATGGAGGTCTGCTGACGCGTGACCGGCAGCGTCACGCCATCCTTGCGGCGGTAGCGCAGGTCGCTCACGGCCTTCTCGTCCAGTGTCGCCTGGGCGCGGATGGCGGGATTGTTGAGGCGGCCCGAGAAGGCTTCCTCCTTCATCTGCCCGATCACGTCCTCGGCGCGATAGCCCAGCATGCGTTCGGCCCCGCGATTGAAGAGCGTGATCACGCCGTCCGGTGCCGTGGCGATGATGGCCACGCCGGTGGCCGAACTGAGCACGTTGTTGAGCAGGGCGTTGGACTGCTGCACCTGGTCCAGCAGCGACTGGTTCTGGGCCAGTGCCTCGCTGAGCTGGTTGCGGTTGTGGGTGATCTCGGTGACGTCGTGCGCCACGACATAGAAGCCGTTGACTTCGCCTTGTTCGTTGACGTCGGGGATGTAGGTGGTGAGTACATGCTTGTAGCCGTTGACGGCATCGGTGAAGGTGCGCTCGAAGGTTTGCTTCTCTCCGGCCAGCACCGCGTCAATATGGGGCAGTGCGCTTTCATACAGTTCCGTCCCGACCAGATCCAGCATGTACATGCCGGTGATTTCCCCATGCTCACGCCCGAAGACACGCTCGTAGGAGGCATTGGCGAAGCGGTTGATGAGATGCTTGTCCCAGTAACCGACCAGCGAGGGCATGACGTTGAGCACGGTCTGCAGCATGGTCTTGGCCTGGTGCAGCGCATGGGTGCGCTGCTGCACGGTCAGTTCCAGTTCCTCGTTGATGCGGTGCAACTGGCGTTCGATGCGCTTCTCGCGGGTGACGTCGCGCAGCATGAAGGCCTTGCCGATCTGTCGACCGGCACCATCGCGCAGCGGGAACATCAGGGCCGAGGCGTAGCGTATCGACTCGCCCTGCAAGCTGATCACATGCGCCTCCTCCTGCTGGCCGGTGCCGGCACTGAAGCCTGAGGAAGGCGGGCGCGCACTGCCGTGCTGGTCCAGCTCGCGCAGCGCTGCGTGCGTGGAGAGGGCCGTGCCCAGTGCGCGTCCTTCGGGCAGGCCCAGGGTGTCGCTGGCCCCCCGGTTCCAGGAAGTGATCAGTCCCCGGGCATCGGTGGTGACGATGGCGTCGGGCGAGCTGTCCACCACGGCAGCCAGCAGGGCACGGGCTTCCTGCAGCTTGCGTTCACGGGTGGAGAAAACCTGATAGGCCAGCGCGCTGGCCAGGATCAGCATGGCCAGCGTAATGGAGGAAAGCAGCGTGGCACGATCACTGATGAACTGGTGGGCCTGCGCGTATTCGGGGGCGGCCCGGATGCTCAGTTTCCAGGCCCGGCCATAGAGGGGCACGGCCGTTTGCAGACTGACGGCATCCTCGATCTGGTCAAAGCCGCCGCTGCGGAACAGTTCGACGGCCGTGGTATTGCTGGCGACGTCCTCCACCAGGATTTCCAGCGAATGCATGTTCCAGCGCCGGCTCAGTTCCGAGAGGATGTCGTGCACCGACAGCGGCGCGTAAGCCCAGCCGAGGATCCTTTCCTGGCGCTGCTCCATGGTCGGCGGCGTGACCGAGCCGGCATAGATGGGCAGCAGGAACAGATAGGCATTGGCCGTCCGCTGTTCCTTCTGCACCAGCCTGATCGGCGTGGTCAGTTCCGCGCGGCCGGTCAGCATGGCGTGATCGGCGGCCGAGCGGCGTTCCGGCGACGAGGCGATGTCCAGGCCCAGGGCCGGCCGGTTGGGGGCGAGGGGCTCGATGTATTCGATCACGTAGCGGTCGCCGGGGTTGTCGGCGAGCTGTCTGATGCCGGAAAACAGCAGGCGGTCTTCGCGCATCTTCTTCTCGTAGGCGGGCAGCGCGGCGAGCGGAACGTGGCGGATGAAGCCGAAACCGCCGGCCCAGGGAAATTCCTGGGCCAGATCGCGGCTGTCCATGTAGCGCAACAGTTTTTCGCGGCTCAGGTCGTCCGCACCGATGGCCAGGATGGCCCCCCGGGTACCGCGCAGGCCGTGTTCGTAACGGCGCAGCAGGGATTCGATGTCGTCGCGGATCCAGCGGCTGTCCAGCGCCAGGCTGTCGCGCACCTCCTTCTGGTTCAGGCGCGCCAGGCCGGCCACGCCGGCCAGCAAGAGGCTGAAGGCGATCAGCAGGAACAGGCAGGTATTTCGGGTGATTCTGGTCATGGTGTCATTTTTTATAGTGGAACAGCATCGCGTCCCCCAACGCGAACGGGCGCAACGCGCCCGGTCATGCTGATTGCACCAGCCCTGAGGCGGGCGGGCAATCGGGAAATTCCCGGGTACGCTTGCCGGCTGACAAGCTTTCCGTCAGGCCTTGTGCATGCCGACAAGCACCGGTTGCATCAGTGCAACACGATCCTCGCCTTCAGCGGCATCTCATCGATCTGCTCGAAGCGCCGCAGGCGCGCCAGGATGGCTTCGTCCAGTATGTGTTCCTTGTTCAGCAGCAGCACGCCGGACCTGGTGCGCAGGTCCTCGGCCAGCTTCATGCCGACGCGCAGCTCGGCCGGGGACAGCAGGCGGGTCTGCTGTTCCAGCGCCATGCGCTGTTCTTCCATCATGGCGATGAAGGTGTTGACCACCACCGGGTCATAGCGATGGCCGGCATGCGTGCGCAGCATGGACAGCGCTTTCTCGGGACTCACGTTGTGGCTGGTGATGCCGCCATTGCACAGACCCTCGAAGTCGCGCACCACGGCCAGGATGCGCGAGCCCAGCGGGATGGCGTCGCCTGACAGGCTTTCCGGCACGCCCCGGCCGTCATAGCGCTCGTGCTGGTGGCGGATGATCTCGCCGGTCTCGGCCAGGGTCGGGATGGGCGTCAGCAGCATCTGGCCTTTCACCGGATGCCACAGGAAGCGCTGCAGCTCGTCGCTGCTCATTTTTTCGATGGGCTTTTTCACCAGATCATCCGACAGGTCCAGCTTCCCGATGCCATGCAGCATGCCGGCCATCATCATCTCCTTGGCGTGATGGGCGTTCATGCCCATCCGCAATGCCAGCTGTTCGCACCAGCGCGCGACGCGGGCCGACTGGCCGTTGGCCAGCCCGGCGCGCAGTTCGCTGATGTCGGAGAACACGTGCAGCATGGAGAGGAAGGCCTTTTGTTCCTCTTCCTGGGCGTTCTCCAGGAACAGCACGGTCTGGCGCAGTTCTTCCGTGCGCGCCTGCACCTGCCGTTCGAGCTGGCGGTTGAAATCGGCCAGTTGCAGGTTCTGTTCGCGCACCTTGCGTTCCAGCGCCATCTTCTGCTTGCGCAGCTGCTGTTCCTCCAGCGCGTGGGTCACCACCATGAGCAGCTCGCGGTCTTCCCAGGGTTTGGAGAGGTAATGGTGGATGCCGCCATCGTTGATGGCCGAGATGGTGCTGCCGATCTCGGAATAGCCGGTCAGCAGGATGCGCATGGTAGCCGGCCACTGCTGCTTGACCTGGGCCAGGAACTGGGCGCCATTCATGCCGGGCATGCGCATGTCGGAAATGACCAGGTCGACATCGGCGCTGGCCAGGATGTCGAGCCCGGCTTCGGCGCTGGTGGCCGTCAGCAGGCGATAGCCCTGGGGCCGGAAGGTGCGTTTGAGGGCCGACAGGATGCTCTGTTCGTCATCGACCAGCAGCACGCAGGGCGGCGGCAGGGCGAACGGGTCGGCTTGTTGCAGGGTTTGGAGTTCCTGGCTTTGGATGGCAGTCATGATGCTTCTCCTGGTTCGCCCGATGCCTTGCTCGGCGGCTGGGCGCTGGCGGGATCGATGGGCAATTCGATCCGGAAGGTGGTGCCTTTGCCCGGTTCACTGCTGACATGAATATCGCCGCCATGCTTCTTGATGATGCCGTAGGACAGCGACAGTCCAAGCCCGGTCCCGCTGCCGACCGGCTTGGTGGTGAAGAAAGGTTCGAAGATGCGGTTGATGTGTTCCGGCGCGATGCCGTGCCCGGTATCGCTGATGCAGACGGCCACGCGCTGACCGCAGCGTTCGGTGCGGATGGTCACGCTGCCGCGCTCCTGGATGGCCTGGGCGGCATTGACCAGCAAGTTCATGAAAACCTGGTTCAGTTCCGAGGCCAGGCACTTGATCATGGGCAGCTCACCGTATTGCTTGACGATGGTGACCTTGTACTTCAGTTCGTTGTTGGCGATGTTGAGCGTGCTGTCCAGGCCGCGATGCAGGTCCGCCATCTGCCAGTTGCTCTCGCCGGTGCGCGAGAAATCCTTCAGCGACTGCACGATGTTCTTGACGCGTTGCAGGCCTTCGTTGGATTCGGCCAGCAGCTCGGTCACGTCTTCGCTGAGGAACTGCAGGTCGGCGCGGTGCTCGAAGGCCTGCAGTTCCGACTGCGCCACGCTGGAGGGCAGTTTGCCGGTGGTGACGCACTGGTACAGTTTGATGCCTTCGAGCAGTGTGGCCACATAGTTGCCCAGGGTGTTGAGGTTGGCGTTGACGAAGCCGATCGGATTGTTGATTTCGTGCGCCACCCCGGCGGCCAGCTGGCCGATGGAGGCCAGCTTCTCGGACTGCATCAGCTGGGCCTGGGCCATCTTGAGCTGTTCGATCAGGGCGCGCTGTTCCTCGGCCTGGCGCTGCAGGGTGTCTTCCATCTGCTTGCGGCCGGTGATGTCGGTCATGAGGCCGATGACTTCCAGCGGTGTGCCTTCGGCATCGCGGATCAGGCGCAGGGTGTCGTGCATCCACAGGTAGCTGCCGTCCTGGGTACGGAAACGGTATTCGTAGATCTTCTGGTCTTCCACGAACAGCATGGCCAGGCTGGAAAAGATCGCGGCGGTGTCGTCGGGGTGGATGTGGTTGAACCAGAAGTTGGGGTCGTCCAGCATTTCCGAGGGCTCGTAGCCCAGCAGGCGGGTCGCGTTCTCGCTCACGAACGTGAGCTGGAAATCGCCCGAGGGCACGCTGCTGTAGATGATGGCGGGGGTGTTGCCGATGATGTGGCGATACCGTGCATTGGCCTTGACCAGCGCCCGGGTGTCAGGCGCGTCATCGGCATGGGTGCGTTGGCTGGCGCACTCGTTGGCCATCAATGCTTCGCTGTGTCCCATGTTCGCCTCCTCAGCGATGGCTCCGGATCAGGGGCTGGAGCCGCGCCCTCCAGGTCAGGCAGCGCGGGGCAGGGCCACACGCTTGTTTTCCTGCGTGGGCAAGGCCACGGCCGTAGCTGCCATGCCGTCCAGGTTGAACACGCTGATGGCCTGGATCATCTGCTGCGTCGACTCCTCCAGGCTGCCGGCGGCGGCCGCTGCTTCTTCCACCAGCGCTGCATTGCGCTGGGTCACTTCATCCATCAGGACCACGGCTTCGTTGACCTGCTGGATGCCGGTCTGCTGTTCGCCCGAGGCGGCGGTGATCTCGGCCACGGCGGTAGCGGCCTGCGTCACCGAGCGCATGATGCCGCCCATGGTGTCGCGCATGTCACCGGCCAGCTTCACGCCGGTACCAACCCGCTGCGAGGATTCGTCGATGAGCAGTTTGATTTCCTTGGTGGCCTGGGCCGAGCGTTGTGCCAGGTTGCGCACTTCACCGGCGACCACTGCAAAGCCGCGTCCCTGTTCTCCGGCGCGCGCTGCTTCCACCGCCGCATTCAAGGCCAGGATATTGGTCTGGAAGGCAATGCCGTCGATCAGTCCGGTGATCTGCTTGATCTGCTCGGCGCTCTTGTGGATGGCATCCATGGTGTCGTTGATGTGGTGGATGGAGGCTTCGCCATCGCGCGTGGTGGCCAGCGCTTCCTCCACCAGGCGGTTGGCCTGGCGCGCGTTCTCGCTGTTCTGGGTCACGGTGGAGGCCAGCTCTTCCATGCTGGCAGCGGTTTCTTCGAGGCTGCTGGCTTGCGATTCGGTGCGGGAGGACAGGTCCATGTTGCCGCGTGCGATCTCGCCGGTGGCCTGGGCGATGTGCATGCCGCTGCGGCGCACGTCGCCTACCGATGCCACCAGGTTGACCCGCATCTGTTCCATGGCCTGCAGCAGGGCACCCATTTCATCGCGGCGCGCCTGCAGGTCGGCGGCGGACAGATCGCCGCCCGCGACCCGGCGCGCCTGCGCCACGGCACGCCGCAAGGGGGTGAAGATGCGCGTAGCCAGGGTCATGCGCAGGAGCGCCAGGCTGCCCAGGGCGACGCCGGTAGCGGCCAGCGTCGGCAGGCTGCTGGCGTGTTCGGCACACTGCCCGTTGAGGAAGGCCAGCGCACAGATGCCGGCGGCCGCCGTGCCCAGGCCCAGATCCAATCGGGTCTTCAGCGACACCTGCGAGACCTGGCGCAACTTGCCGCGCAGGCCGGTCGGCACCACTTCTCCGCGATGCACGGCGATGCGGGCGCTTTCCTTCTTGAGTTCCTTGTAGGCCTGCTCGGCGGCGGTGATCTCGGCGCGCGTGGGCTTGGTGCGTACCGACATGTAGCCGGTGCATTTACCGCGCTCCCAAATCGGCGTGACGTTGGCCTTGACCCAGTAGAAGTCGCCATTCTTGCAGCGGTTCTTGACCAGTCCGGTCCAGGGCAGGCCGGCCTTGAGGGTGCTCCACAGGTCGGCGAAGGCCAGCTCGGGCATGTCGGGATGGCGCACGATGTTCTGCGGCGCACCGATCAGCTCTTCTTCCGTGAAGCCGCTGATGTGGATGAAGGTTGGGTTGACGTAGGTGATGCGCCCCTTGATATCGGTCTTGGAGACGATGGAGGCATAAGCCTCGATCTCACGCTCTTGTTGGGTGACGGGCAGGTTGAGGCGCATGATCGATTCCTGAAAAATTGATTGATGGAATCATTAAAGCATAAATTCATTGAAATCGCTAAAAAAATGATTCTTTGTGGGAATAACCGGTAAATTCGTTGTTGTGGCCCCACTGTGTTATCAAGGCGAAAACGCTTTTTCAATTCGTTTGAAATATCTCATTAGTCATTGATTTATAAGGATAATCATCGTTTATTCAGGCGTGGTTCACCGACTTTTCCCAAGCCATGCAAAGACGATTCACTCATTTGTAAAATGATTAAATTGATTTAATCGGTTAATCGCGGTCTAATGATGAGCATCAGACAGAAATTCCGGGGCAAACTGGCCGCGAAGCAAGCGGCAGCACAAGGGGGCGATGTGAACAACAAGAACAAGGTGGTGGTCCTGACCGTCATTGCCACCATCGTGGCGGCCACGGTGCCGGTGATCGGCATGCTGTGGCTGTCGCGCCAGGCGGTGATCGATTCCGAAATCGAGCGCCTGACGCGCTATGCCGAGTCCGTCGTGGATCGCGCCGAAGCCACTTTCCAGAACACCCAGCGGGCGCTGAAGTCGATGTCGCCCCTGCTGCTGTTTCCCTGCTCGGATGAGCACATCGCGCAGATGCGCCTGATCGCCGTCAACTCCGGTGCCATCGAGGAAATGGGCTACTACGAATACGGCCAGCTCAAGTGCACCTCCTGGGATCGCCGCGCGCAGGCGTTGCGCCGTCCGCAGCCGGAGGCGGTGTTCACCACGGCGGACGGCGTCGGCGTGGCGCTGGAACAGGCTTCCTACATCAGCGATGGGCCCAGCATGATGTCCATCCAGTACGGTGCCCATGCGGCGCTGGTGCATCGCGAACGCTTTGTCGACGTGGTGCTGGAAGATGGCGTGCATGTGGTGCTGGCGCGCAACGGTTTCGGCCTGGTCGCGCAGTACGGCATGCCCATCGCCAGCGGCATGGCCGGTCGCGCCTTGCGTGGCGTGGGCAACCAGGATTTCGATGGGTTTTTTGTCTCCACCATCAGCCGCGACGGCTGGACCGCCGCCGCCATCATTGACGGCCAGCATGTGGTGGAGACCATGACCGGCGAGCAGCGCTGGTTCCTGCCGGTGGGCGTGCTGCTCGCGCTGGGACTGGTGATGCTGGTGCTGCGGGTATCGCAGGCGCGCTTGTCGCCGCTGGCGGATTTGCAGCTGGCGGTGCGCAAGAAGGAATTCATCGTGTTCTACCAGCCGATCATCGAGCTGGCCAGCGGCCGCTGCATCGGTGCCGAGGCGCTGATCCGCTGGCGGCGGCCGGATGGCAGCATCGTGCGGCCGGACCTGTTCGTGCCGCTGGCCGAGGAGAGCGGACTGATCCTGCCCATGACCGATCAGGTCATCGCGGCTGTGGTGGAAGAACTGGGCGATACCCTGCGCGCCGACCGGGCCCTGCACGTGGCGGTCAACGTCGCTGCCCACGATATCAAGACCGGCCGCATCATCGACGTGGTCAGCCAGACGCTGGCGGGGACCGATATCCGCACCGAGCAGTTGTGGATGGAAGCCACCGAACGCGGCTGCATGGACATTGCCTCGGCCCGCGTGACGCTGGCGCGGGCGCGCGAGCTGGGGCATTCGATGGCGCTCGATGACTTCGGGACCGGCTATTCCAACCTGCAATACCTGCAGGGCCTGCCCATGGACGCGCTCAAGATCGACAAGTCCTTCGTCAGCACCATCGGCACGGGCGCAGCCACCAGCGCCGTGATCGATCACATCATCGCCATGGCCAAGAGCCTGAATCTGTTCATCGTCGCCGAAGGCGTGGAAACCCTGGAGCAGGCCGCCTATCTGGGCCAGCACGGGGTCGACTTCGCCCAGGGCTGGCTGTTCGCCAAGCCCTTGCCGGCAAACCAGTTCATTGATTTCTACCGGGCCACGCTGGCCGATTACGGTACCGGGCCGCAGAGCATTCGCAGCGACCGCACGGACCTTGCGTCCACCTCCTTGAATGCCTGAGCGCCACAGGGTGAATTTTCCGGCCTGATCCGTGCCGGGCCGTGCTCAGTTCAGCATGGCCCTGCTGCAGCGGCTCGCACACGCAAGGCCAGCGCCAGTGCCTGATCCATCCCCGCCATATGGCGTACCAGCATGGCCGGGATCATGCCCATGACGATATCGGCCAGCGGCGCGTTGCCATCGTCCAGATAAGGCCGCAGCCGGTGCAGCAGCGCCAGCAGTTCCGCATGGTCGCGGCGATGGGCACGCAGATCGCTGTAGCCCATCTCATCCATCATCTTTTCTTCTTCCCGGAATCCTGCCTCGATCTGCGCCACCAGGGCTGCATAAGCGCTGGCAAAACCGGCCGGCGGCACGATCGCCAGCGCGGCCACGCTCTCCAGTACCTCACGGTGCTCGGCATCCATCTCCGCCAGCAGGGCCGGAATGCGCTGGGCCAGTCCGTTGCTGTCGGCAGACGGGGCGAGGGAAACGACACGATCGGCAGTGGGAATCATGGCCAGCCTCCTGGTACAGGGCGCGACCGTACGCGGGTCGGGGCGGAGACATCCGCATCGCCGGCAGGGCGCGGGCGTGCCGGAGGGATGTTCACTGCCGATTCTAGGAGCCTGGCCTCGAAATAATTTGAGATAGCTCAAGCCAGCCCGGATTGGCGGAGTGCTGCACCGCGGCCATATGAAGAAAAGCCCCACGGCACCGTCAGGGTGGCGTGGGGCCGGTCTTGCCGGCCGACGGGGTGTCGGCCGTGCGCTTGTAAAAAGCGCCGTTCCTGGCTCTGCAAGTAGGTGCCGTCAGGGGGGCAGCACCTTGCGCAGCATTGCTGCCAGTTCAGGCGGGGAAAACTTTGCGACATAACCATCGGCGCCCACCGAACGCACATGGTCTTCGTTGGCGGCACCGGTCAGTGAAGAATGGATCACCACCGGCAATTGTTTGTAGAGGTCTGAGGCCTTGATCTTGCGGGTCAGGGTGAAGCCATCCATCTCCGGCATTTCGAGGTCGGTCAGCACCATGGCGACCTTGTCGGTGAGTGGCTTGTGCTCCTGTTCCGCTTCGCGGGCCAGCTCCTGCAGCTTCTTCCAGGCTTGCAGGCCATCGGTAGCCATCACGTACGGCAGCTTGAGATCGTTCAGGCATTGCTCGATCAGGGCACGTGCCATGCGCGAATCGTCGGCGGCCAGTACCACCGATCCGGGCTTGATCTTCAACTCGTTGCTGCCCGGCGTCGGCGGCTGTATCTGCTCCTTGACCGGCGAAACCATGTTGAGGATCTGTTCCACGTCCAGCACCTGCACCAGGCGGCCACCATCCAGGGCCGAGTCGAGGCGGGCGATGCTGGTGACCACGTTGCCGGAGGCATTGGAGTCGGCCGGCAGGACCTGGCTCCAGTCCAGGCGCACGATCTCTTCCACCGACTCCACCGCGAAGGCCTGGGTGTGCCGGGCGAACTCGGTGATGAGCAGGATGTTCAGTCCATGGCCCGGCTTGCATCCGGCCACTGCCGGCAGGTCCACCACCGACATCACCTGGCCGCGGATGTTGACCATGCCCAGCATCGGGGAGCGCATGCCGGCGGCGGCGGTGATGTCCATCATCGGGACGATCTCGCGGATCTTGAAGACGTTGATGCCATACAGCTCGCCCGGCTTGTCGGTGGTCCCTTCCGGGTTGCCGAGGCGGAACAGCAGCAGTTCGAACTTGTTGCTGGAGGTCAGGTTGGTGCGTTCGTCGATTTCTTTTTGAAAGGCGTCCATGTCATCCCCGAGGTTCAGAATTGTTCCCAGTCGCCGTTGTCGGCGCTGTCGTGTTGGCTTTTGGCCGGTGTGGCCGGGCGTGCGGCGGGTGCTGACCGGGCGATGCTCGGGGTACGCGGTGCCGCCACTGCCGGACGAGCCGGGGTGATATCGCGTGCTGCTGCGGTGGCCATCGCCGCCTTGGCATGTTTGGCATGCACCGTGGCGGGTACGTCGCTGGCATCGAGGCGGAACACGCCGACCGTCTGGCTCAGGCGCGTTGCCTGTTCCTGCAGGGCCTTGGCGGCGGCGGCAGCCTGTTCGACCAGGGCGGCGTTCTGCTGGGTGTTTTCGTCCATCTGCACCACGGCATTGTTGATCTGCTCGATGCCCTGGCTCTGCTCGGCCCCGGCGGCGGTGATCTCGGCCACGATGTCGGAGACGCGCTTGACGCTGGCTACCACCTCGTTCATGGTCTGGCCGGCTTCGCCGACCAGCTTGGTGCCGGTATCGACCTTGGCCACCGAGTCGTCGATCAGGGCCTTGATTTCGTGGGCGGCCGAGGCACTGCGCTGGGCCAGCGAACGGACTTCCGAGGCGACCACCGCGAAGCCGCGTCCCTGCTCCCCGGCACGGGCTGCTTCCACGGCGGCGTTCAGGGCCAGGATGTTGGTCTGGAAGGCGATCCCGTCAATGACGCTGATGATGTCTGCGATTTTACGAGACGATTCATTGATGGCATCCATGGTATGAACAACCTTGCCCACTACCTGGCCTCCGGCCTGGGCCACCTCCGACGCCGAGACCGCCAACTGGTTGGCCTGGCGTGCATTGTCGGAGTTCTGGCGCACGGTGGAGGTCAGTTCTTCCATGGCCGAGGCGGTTTCTTCAAGGGCACCGGCCTGTTGTTCGGTACGGGAAGACAAGTCCATGTTGCCGGTGGCGATTTCGGCCGAGGCGGTGCTGATGGTGTCGGTGCCGGTGCGGACTTCCTGCACGATGTTGAGCAGGTTGTCGTTCATCTGCTTCAGGGCGGCCATCAACTGGGCGGTCTCGTCGCGGCCGGTGTTGTCGGGAATGCGGGCGGTGAGGTCGCCTTCGGCCACCTGGCGGGCGATCGAGACGGCCTGGATCAGCGGACGCGAGACCAGGCGGGCAATCCACCAGGACAGGAGCATGGCCAGCGCGATGCAGCTGCCGACCAGTCCGATGATAGCCATCTGAGCGCGCTGGTAGACCTGGCTGGCCTGCTGCTCGGAAGCGATAGCTCCCTTGTTGTTGACTTCGGTCAGTTCATTGATCTGGTCTTGCAGCTTGCGGTAGACCGGGGTGGAACTGGTATTGAGAAGCGCATGGCCGGCCTGCTTCTGGCCTTCTTCAAAGAGTTTCACAATGCGCACATGAGCTTCCTGGTAGGCAGCGATGTTGCGCTGCATCTCGGGATAAAGCTCCTTCTCGCGCGGTTCCGACACCAGCGTGCCATATTGCGCCATCTCTTTGGCAAGGATGGCCATCTGCTTGTCAGCGCGCTCGCGGGATACCAGTTCTTCCTTCTTGTCGTCGGTCAGCAGCTGTTGCATGTCGAAGCTGCGGGAGCGTGCCAGGGCCAGGCTGATCTTGGACAGAGCGTTGATGCTCGGGAGCCAGTTGGACGACACATCGCTGGCTGCCTTGTTGACCCCCGCCAGTTGCGCGATCGAAAAGCCGCCCAGCGCAATGATGAATGCCAGCACAACCAGAAAGGCGGCGTTGAGCTTGTTGGCGATCTTCAGATCGTAGAACCATTTCATGATGACACTCCTGATAAATGCGCCCTTTTGGAATAATGATGTGCGCTCAGGAACCATCATAAGACGGCCAAACAAATAAATCAAATAAAACAATTTAAGCAGTTGTTTTATTTTCTTAGGGATTTTCCTGAATTCAACTCAGGTTTGTCGATCTCAGGCTTTTTGCAGCCACTTTTCCACGGCATTCATCAGCCCGACCTGGGTGAAAGGCTTGCTGAGGTAGTCGTCCATGCCGGCATCCAGGCAGCGCTGGCGGTCGCCTTCGATGGCGCTGGCGGTCAGGGCGATGATGGGCGTGCGCGGGCGCCCGTTGGCCTGTTCAAAGGCGCGGATTTCGGCGGTGGCCTGGTAGCCGTCCATGATGGGCATCATGCAATCCATCAGCACCAGGTCATAGCTGGCACTGCGGAGGGCATCCAGGGCCAACTGGCCGTTTTCCACCTCTTCCAGGATGCAGCCGCGGCGCGCCAGCAGGATGCGCAGCAACTGGCGGTTGATTTCGGTATCTTCGGCCACGAGGATGCGCGCCCCGGTAAGGGGTGAAGCTGCGCCTGCAGGTGCGGGCGGAAGCGTCAGCGCCGACAGCGGGGGCATCTGCGCGGGAGGCGCTGGCGGGAAGGAGGCTGCGCTGGCGGGGGCTTCCGGGGCAAGTGAAGCCTTATTCTTCATTTCCGTCTCCGGGGCCGCGTCCGGGCGGGCTGCAGCCACCCCTTCCGGGCAGAGGATGTCGAAACTGAATTTGGTGGACTGGCCCGGCACGCTCTGGCAGGCGATCTTGCCGCCCATCAGTTCCACCAGATTCTTGCTGATGGCCAGGCCCAGCCCGGTGCCGCCGAAGCGGCGCGAAATCGAGGTGTCGGCCTGGGTGAAGGGCTGGAACAGCTGGGCCAGCGCTTCCGGGGCAATGCCGATGCCGCTGTCGGCGATGGCGAAGAAGAGCCGCCAGCGCTCCGGACTTTCTTCTTCACGTTGCGCCGACATGCTCAGCCGCACATAGCCGGCCTGGGTGAATTTGATGGCATTGCTCAGCAGGTTGCCCAGCACCTGTTTCAGGCGCGAGGGGTCGCCGACCAGACAGAGCGCGTCGTCGCAATCGATGCGCACATCCAGCTGCACGTCCTTGTTGTGGATCGAGGGCCGGTACAGTTCGGCCACCTCGCGCACCAGCCGCGCCGGGTGGAAGGCCACGCCCTCCAGATCAAGCTTGCCGGATTCGATCTTGGAAAAATCGAGGATGTCGTTGATGATGCGCACCAGTCCGCCGGTGGCGTTGTGGATGCTGTCGGCATAGTGCTGCTGTTTGCTCGACAGGCCCGATTCCATCAGCAGTTCGGACAGGCCCAGGATGCCGTTCATCGGGGTGCGGATTTCATGGCTGACCATGGCCAGGAAACGCGATTTGGCCTCGTTGGCATGGTCCGCTTCTTCCTTCAGTTCCAGGGCCAGCTGGGCATCCTGTTCGCGCCGCTGGACCTGGCGCAGGGCCACGCCGAAGCCGCCGATGAGGCCGACCAGACTGATGGCAGCCACCAGCATCAAGGGATACATCGATTCCAGCCATTCGCTGAAATAGACCTTGTCGGTCACGCCGATTTCCAGGTACATCGGCGCATTGCGCACCGGCCGGTGGATGCCCAGCCAGTGGGCTTGCATGAAGTAATAGGGCTGCTTGGCGTCGGTGCCGGGCGGGCGCGGCAGGTGCAGGTCGGCCAGCGGCTTGATGTCGCGCCGCACGGTGGTGTCGTGCACCAGGGAGGTGGCGATCAGGGGTTTCTCGTCCTCGCGCGCGAGCAGGATGGAAAAGGGTTTGTCCTTGGTCACCGCACTGAAGAAATCTTCAAAGAACCCGCAGGGCAGCGCCACCACCACGATGGCCAGCATGCGGCCCTGGCGATCATTGATGCGGCGGGGGGGATAGAAGG
>NZ_DBIC01000264.1:15551-23315 GCF_002296545.1 Herbaspirillum sp. UBA812
TAGAAGGTGGGTACGCCCGCCGCGCGCGAATTGACCGTTTCGCTCAGGAAATCCTCGGTCGAAGCATTCTGGCTGTGATGAAAGAAGTAGTCGCGGTCGGTGAGGTCCAGCGGTGGCGGCGGAAATACGCGGGACAGGCTGATGATGCGGCCCTGCGCATTGCTGATGCCGATGCCCGAGATGAAGGGCAGGCCGCGGATCTTTTCGCGCATGGTCCTGGAGTACTCGGGCGTGCTGACGTGTTGGCGCAGCTGGGCGTCATCGCTGACGTTGGCGGCTTCGATGTCGGACTGGATGCTATCCAGTACCAGCCGGGCCGAGGAGATGGTCTGGGCGGTGCTTTCGGCCAGCACCGTGGACAGCGTGGCCAGGTCGTTGCGCCAGTCGTTGAGGCTGGCGCGGTACAGCAGGCTGCCGGAAATGATAACGGTCGCCGCCAGCAGCCCCAACAGCAGGGCACCGAGCGTGACGGCGGATTTGCGGATGCGCGGCGGTGCGGGCGGCGAGCCGGGAGCGGGCGTGGATGGCGTCATGGGCAGGGCGGGCAGGGAAGATGCGCCCGTGCAGGTCAGGACTGGGGGAGGGAGCGCGCGCAGCGCCCGATTTCATCCAGCACCAGCGCAAAGCTGGCCTGCAATTGCGCCAGTTCTTCCGGACGCGGCGTCTGGCCGTTGCGGGCGGCCTGTTCGGTCTGCTGCAGCAGCATCGTCAGTACCTGGGCCTGAAACATGGCACTCATGCCTTTGAGGCTATGGCTTTCGTGCCGGCTGCGCTCGGCATTGCCCTCCCGGGCGGCCTGCTCCAGCCGGGCAAAAATGGCCGGCGCGCTGTCGGCGAAGGTGCGCGCCAGTGAGGCGACGGTGCCGGTGTCCCCGCCCACCGCTTCCAGCAGTTGGCTCGGGTCGATGTGGTGATAATCGGTCAGTGACTGGCCCAGTTGCACGGTAATCCCCTCTGTTCTCATGGCTTGGCGGCCGATTTACTTCGGCTCTTGCAGCGGCAATGTGAAGCTGAACGTCGATCCTTGATGTTGTTTGGACTGTAACATGAGTTGGCCCCCCATGAGCGTCACCAGCCGTTGCGCGATGGTCAGCCCGAGGCCCGCGCCGTCCTTGGCGCGGCGCTCACTGTCATCGGCCTGGGTGAACTTCTCGAAGATGGTATCGAGTTGCCCGGCGGGAATGCCGATGCCGGTGTCTTTGATACGGATGTCCAGCTGGTCGCTGCTGCGATCCACTTCGACCAGCACGCGCCCGGTGTCGGTATAGCGCACGGCATTGCCGATCAGGTTTTCCAGCACGCGCAGGACCTTGCGCTGGTCGCATACGATGATCTGCGGGACGTCATCGCTGATACGGCATTCCAGCTGCAGGCCTTTGGTCTGGGCCGCCTGATAATGGCGGGCGATGGCCTGGCTGACCAGTTCGCGGATGTTCTCCGGTTCCTGATGCACGGCCACGCGGCGGTCTTCCAGGGCGGTCACTTCGAGGATGGACTCGACCAGTTCCAGCAGGCGGTTGCCGCTGTCATGGATGGCGGTGGCGTATTGCGCCAGGGGCGATTCGCCCAGCTCCTCGCGCAGCGCATCCGAATAGCCCAGCACACCATTGAGCGGGGTGCGGAATTCGTGCGACATGTTGGACAGGAAGCGCGACTTGGCCTGGCTGGCCTGCATGGCTTCCTGGCGGCTCCGCACCAGCGAGCCGGCCATCCAGATCAGGACGGCATTGAAGATCAGCACGGCCAGGGTGATCAGGATCGCCAGCGTCAAGGTCCGGTTGCGTTCACGGTAATAGGGGGCCAGGCGCTCTTCGATATCGATGCCCACCGAGGCGTAGAGCGGATAGTCGCGCAGCTTGTGGAAGGCGTAGATGCGCTCGCGCCCGTCGACCCGGCTGAACGCGTCGATCACACCGCTTCCTTGCGCCAGCATGGCCGCATAGACTTTGCCGCCGTTGACCTGCTCGCCCATGGCGTCCATGTCGCCGGTGCGGCGCACGCGCGCGGTGCCATCGGCCCCGACCAGCGTGATCACGCCATGATGACCGACATCAATCTGGTGGTACAGGCTGGTGAAGTACTGGGGATCGATGGACACCACGATCACGCCGCCAAAGCCGCCGTCAGGACGGTTGATGCGGCGGGTCAGCTGCAGCGACCATTTCTTGGAGACGCGCCCGAGCACCGGCTTGCTGATGAACAGCTTGTCCTCGCCACCCTGCATGTGCACCTGTACGTGCTCGCGGTCGGCCAGGTTCAGCGGCGTGAAGGGCTTGCTGGAGAGCACCACGTCACCCTTGGCATCGACGATGGTGAAGAGGTTGTAGACATTGCGCGCCACCAGGCCGTTGGAGATCTCGGTAGCCAGGTCCAGCGACTGGCCGCGCTCTGCATAGCGATAGCGCAGGTAGAGGGCGGCCTGGTCGGCGGCCTCGATGGTGCGGTAGGCGTGTTCGAGGAACAGCCGCGACAGCGACTGGGCATCGCGGCGGGCATCCTGCAGATGGTTCTCGCGGCTGGCGTTGAGTTCCTTGAACGCCCCCAGCCAGAGACCGCAGATCAGCAACAGCGAAAACAGGCCCAGGGCCAGGCGCAGGTCGATGCGCGCGAACCGGAGGGGGAGAGGGGGGTGTTTCCGGTCATCCATGGCACTGCGGGCCTTTCCTGGTTGATCCCTTAGCGGGTCTCGCGCTCCCTGCGGGCACAGCAGGCCCGCATGTAACCGCGCAATTCATCAAAATTGACCGGTTTGGGGAAGAACACCACCCCGGCCGGAATACCGCCGCGCATGGCCATCTCTTCCGCATCCAGGCTGCTGACGATGGCGATGCTCACATCCTGCAGCTCCGGATCGTGGAGGATGGTCTTGACCACTTCGTAGCCATCCATGCCTTCCATCACGATATCGGCCAGCACCACGTCGGGTTTGCTGCGCGCGATCTCCAGCAGCGCCTTGTAACCGTTGTCGCAATACACCAGATCCAGCGGCAAGCCCCAGGACCCGAGGGCGCCGGCATACAGCTCGCGCTGCAGGCGGTTGTCCTCGATCACCAGCACGGCGGTGCGGCCGTTGCCGGGACGCGCTGCCGGACTGCCGCGTCCGTGCTCGGCTGTCTCGCCGGTCGACGACGAGCCCGGCGTGGACTTGTAGGCATGCACCGCCGCCAGCGGAATGCGGCGGTGCCCGCCCTTGGTCTTCCAGGCCTCAATGATGCCGGCCTCCACCAACTGCTGGACGGAGGACACCGAGATGCCCAGGATGTGCGCCGCTTCCTGCGTGGTGCACACCTCGGAGCTGGTTGTCTTTGCGGTTTTCATAAATTCATTATCGGTATTTTACACAAATAAATCAAATTCATTAGATAGAATTTGAATTCGGTATAATCGTTTTTCGACGAAAAGCAACAGTGCTGCCCATGGGCAAGCCTTTGACGGCCCATTATGCAGAGAATTTCGTGAGTTCGTCAGATTTTGTGTATTTTGCCTGCGTTTACCGCAGCCGGCAGCAATTATCGCGCGCTGGGAGCGCCTGCCGGTGCGGCTTCAGAGGGTATCGAGCTGGCTGCGCAGGTCGGCCGCGCGTTGTTGCAGGGCCTGAACATCGTCGGGCTGCATTTTTTTGATCTGCTGATAGGCCATGCCCATGCGCGGGTTGTTGCCGAAGGTGGATTGATGGCGCAGGAAGAAATCCCAGTACAGGGCATTGAAGGGGCAGGCGTCGGCGCTGGTTTTCTGCTTGGGATCGTAGGCGCAGCCCTGGCAATAATCGCTCATGCGGCCGATGTAGGCGGCGCTGCTGACATACGGCTTGGTGGCGATGATGCCGCCATCGGCCCACTGGCTCATGCCGAGGGTGTTGGGCAGTTCCACCCACTCGAAGGCATCGATGTAGATGCCCAAATACCAGTGGTGCAGTTCCTTGGGATCGAGCCCGGCCAGCAGGGCGAAATTGCCGATCACCATCAGGCGCTGGATGTGATGCGCATGAGCCGTCTCCAGCGACTGGCCGATGGCGTGGCGCAGGCAGTTCATGCGGGTCTGGCCGGTCCAGAACCAGGCCGGCAGCGGCAGGCGGTGCGCCAGTGCGTTGCGCTCGTCATAGCCGGGCATCTGCGACCAGTAGATGCCGCGTACATATTCACGCCAGCCGATGATCTGGCGAATGAAACCTTCCACCGCCGCCAGCGGCGCTTTGCCTTCCCGCCAGGCCTCCTCGGCGCGGCGCACCACTTCCAGCGGATGCAGCATCTTCACATTGAGCGCGAAGGACAGCAGCGAGTGGAACAGGCGCTGGGCCTTGCTGCTCATGGCGTCTTCATAGTCGCCGAAGTGCGGCAGCACGGTGGTGATGAAGTGATCCAGGTGCTGCAGGGCTTCGGTACGGTCCAGCGGCCAGCGCAGCTGCGTGGCCTGGGGCTCGCCGAAGCTGCGCACACCTTGTGCCTGCAGCATCTCCCACAGGACGCCATGGTCGTGCGGCTGGCGCCAATCCCGGGGCTCGGGCGGATTGCCGGGCCAGCGCTTGCGATTGTCATGGTCGAAATTCCATTGGCCGCCTTCGGGCTTGCCATCGGCATCGAGCAGCAGTTCGAAGCGGCGGCGCATCTGGCGGTAAAAATGCTCCATCAGCCACTGCTTGCGGCCTTCAAAGAGGCGTGGCAATTCATTGCGCGCAGTGAGGAAGTGTTCACTGTCGACCACGGCGGTCTGGCCCTGATGGGCCTGCGCCCAGGTGTCGCCCCATTGCTGCAGGGCCTGGTCGACCCGCCATTCATCCGGTGCCTGCCATTCAACGCGGCTGGCCTGGTAGTGCGCGGCCAGGGCGTCGAGATTGTCCACCAGCGACTGGCGGTTGCTGGGATCATCCAGCCGGATATAGCGCACCCGGTGTCCGGCCGCGCGCAACTGCTCGCCGAAGGCCCGCATGGCCGCGAAGATGGCCAGGATCTTTTGCGCGTGATGCAGCACGTAGTCGGTTTCGGAACGCACTTCCATGAGCACATAGACCACCTCGGAATCGGCGTGGTCGAACCAGGAATGCTGTGCATTCAACTGGTCGCCCAGGATCAGGCGCAGGGTGGAGGCGGGAGTGGCGTGCGTGTCGGTCTTTTTCTTCATGATCTGCGAACGGAAAATCGCTCAGGCAGCGTGCTGACGGCCGTAGCGCCCCAGCGCCACGAACGCCGCCAGTTTCAGCACGCAAGGCAGGGCCGCGTAGACCAGCGGCAGGCTGCTGCTGGGCCCTTGTCCGGGTTGGTAATCGAGGGCTGACAGCAGTGGTAGGGCGATGCCCGCCAGTGCCAGGGCCAGCTTGCCCAGCATGGTCAGGATGCCGAAGGCGGCGCCCACCGAAGCGCGCTGCGTGACCACGCGCGCCAGCAGGACGGGGGGCAGCAACAGGTCGGCACCCAGTGCAGCACCGGTGGCCAGACACACCACGAGGAAGGACCAGCGGTCGCCCGGCCCAAGCAGCACCGCACCGACGAAGCCGGCAATGGAGAGCAGCATGGCCTGACGCCAGCAGGCGATGGTGCCGAAGCGGCGTGCCAGCGCGCTCCACAGCGGCAGTCCCACTGCGGCGGCACCGAAGTAGGCTGCAAGAAAGCCGCCAGCCAGCGCACGTTCCTGCAATTGATCCTCGATGAAGAACAGCGCCAGCGTAGCCGGGATGGCGGCCGACAGGGCATTGAGCAGATAAGGCGGCAGCAGCGAACGAAACGCCCGGTTGGCCCACAGTCCGCGCAGCGACACGGCCCAGCGCTCGCCCTGTGCCATCATCGGCGGAGCCGGCTGGCGCAGCAGCAACAGCAGCGCCACGCCCAGGACCGCGCCGAAGAACAGGCAGTACCAGGTGATGCGCTGGTCGATCAGCGCCGGATCTGCAGCCAGGATGCCGACCGGCACCACACTGGCCAGGATCACGCCGGCCAGCCCCGCACCTTCACGCCAGGGGACGGCGCGCATGCCTTGTTCCGGCAGGCGCGAGCCCCACGACAGATAGGCGATGCTCAGCATGCTGTGCGCGCAATAGGCCAGCACCAGCATCGCCACCAGCCATACCATGGCCGCCTGCGGCGTGGAGGGTGGCTTCCAGAGACAGATGAAGGCAACTGCAAGCACCACGCCGGCAGCCGCCATCCAGCGCTTCTGGCGTTGCGCCGAGCGATCCAGCAAGTGACCAAACAGGGGATCCTGCAGCATGTCCAGCAGGCGCGCGGCGAACAGCACCCAGCCCAGCGGTGCCAGGGCCACGCCGACATGGCTGGCGTAGTAAGCCGGGATCTGCACGAACAGCGGCAGCGCGGCCATCGCCAGCGGCGCGCCCAGCAGGCCGTAGGCGGCGTTGCTCAGGCGCGCGGAGGGGGCCGCAGCGGGCTGCGAGACTGTGCTCAAGGCGTTTCCCCGAGCAGGCGGCGGCGCAGGCTTTCATCGCGGCTGGGCTGGCCCAGCCAGATGTTGAAGAAGGAGCGGGCCAGCTCGGGATCGGCGATCTCGGCCAGCATCTTGTCGCGGTCATACAGGCGCATGCCGCGCTGAGGCAGATAGACACCGACCAGTTCGTCGCCATCGGCGACATCGACGAAGGCGCGGTTCAGTTCGCTTTTCCAGCGCGCCAGTGTCGGGCCGGCGATGGGGGCCGGGCTCATGCGCTGGATCTCTTCAATGGAGGTGGAGGCCAGCTTGTCGCGGCTGATCTTGACCTTGTAGTCGAGTTGCAGGGCAAAGGGCTGGCTTTCATCCAGCGGCTTCTGCGCTGCCCACAGCGTGGCCTGATAGATGCGGAAACCCAGCCAGGTCATGGTGCCGCTGCCCACGGTCTGGATCTGCGCGGGCAAGGCTTCGCGCCAGGGTTGTGCAGCGTGTGCGGCGCGGCCGGGCCAGAGGGTCAACAGCGCCATCAGGAACAGCGCGCAGCAGGTGAGACGCAGGTGCTGCTGGCGCAGATCCTGTTGCAGATCGAGGGAGCGAACGGTGGCATTGGGCATCGGGGGTCTCCTCATGGGCAAGAAGCAGCATCACAGTCTTGTCAGCGAGCAATACAGTGCGCTGCATGCCGACAATACAGTCTGCGGTGTTCCTCAGTACACGCTGAGGGCCTTGGCAATACAGTCTGCCAAGCGCCCAGCAATACAGTGTCGAGGTGTCAGCAACACCTCGGGCACCAAGATTACTACCAGTTGAAGATAAAAGCTACTGATCGGTATTTAATATTTACCAATTGGTATGGTGCGGTGGAATGTACGATAAATGCTTGCGCAGCGCTGCTCATCGTGTCCACTTGCGCTCATAGTCCATTTCCTCGAAATGTTGCAGCAGGAAGTCGACGAAGACGCGCACCCGGGCCGGCAAATGCTTGCGGCCCTGGTAGGCGATGTTGATGGTCAGGCGCGGCAGGTCCCATTCGTCCAGCACTGGCACCAGGCGGCCGGCGACGACGTCGTCATAGATGATGTAGTTGGGCTGGATCAGGATGCCCAGGCCTTCCAGTGCTGCCGCGCGGATGATCTGGCCATCGTTGGACTGCATCAGGGCAGTGATGTCGAGCTGCCGTTCGCGGCCATCGCGATGGGTGAAGTGCAGCAGGTTGGGATGGTTGGAGTGGCTGTACACCAGCAGGTCGTGCGCGGCCAGGTCATCCAGCGCGCGCGGCACGCCGCGTGCGGCGAGGTAGCCGGGCGAAGCCGCCAGGATGCGGCGGGTGGCGGCCAGCCGGCGCACGGCGATGTTGGAATCCGGTTCGAACTCGCGGGTGCGGATGGCAAC
>NZ_DBIC01000264.1:23602-26265 GCF_002296545.1 Herbaspirillum sp. UBA812
AACTCGCGGGTGCGGATGGCAACATCAATGCCGCTGTCGAGCAGGTCGACGTAGCGGTTGGCCGCGACCACCTCCAGCGTGATGTCCGGATAGAGACGATGAAAGCGCGGCAGCAGCGGGCTGATGTGCTTCATGCAGAAGGACAGCGAGGAAGTCACCCGCAGCAGGCCGCCGGGGGCGACGCTGTTGGCATTGACCAGGGCTTCGGCTTCCTTCATCTGCGTGAGCGCCGCCTTGCAGTGGCGATAGAAGGCCTCGCCCGCCTGGCTCAGCCCCAGCCGGCGCGTGCTGCGTTCCACCAGGCGCGCGCCCAGGCGCTCTTCCAGCGCGGCCAGGCTGCGGCTGGCGGCGGCATTGGACATCCCCAGCGCCTCGGCGGCGCGCGAGAGGCTGCCCAGCTCGGCCACCTGCACGAAGAGTTCGAATTGATTCCAGCGGTCCATGGGACGGGCTTTCCGGGGAGGGGGAGCAGGCCGAAGTGGAAAACAGTTTTCCACTTTCGTCATATATCTGCGAAAAGATAAGACCTATATTACCGCTCAGCGGAAAAATCAGTCCAATCTCAACACACACGCACAACACACAACAGCGACGAGGAGACCATGCTCAATCTCAATGAAGACACCATCACCCAGGCCGTGCTGGCGCGCCATGCCGGCATGCCCAATGAACGGCTGCGCCAGATCATGACCAGCCTGGTGCAGCACCTGCACGCCTTCGCGCGCGAGGTACAGCTGACCGAGGAGGAATGGTTCGAGGGCATCCGCTTCCTCACCGAGACCGGGCAGCTGTGTTCCGACAAGCGGCAGGAATTCATCCTCCTGTCCGATACCCTGGGACTGTCGACGCTGGTGATGGCGCAGCAGAATCACAAGCCCGCCGGTTGCACCGAGGCGACCGTATTCGGTCCCTTCCACGTGGAGAATTCGCCGGTCTATCCGCTGGGTGCGGATATCTCCAACGGAGCCAAGGGCCAGCCCTGCTTCGTCAGCGGCAGCGTGCGCGGGCGCGATGGCCAGCCCGTCGCGCATGCCACGATGGAAGTGTGGCAAGCCGATGAGGATGGTTTCTATGATGTCCAGTATCCCGACCTCGACCAGTTGCAGGCGCGCGGCACGCTGCATACCGATGCGCAGGGGCGTTATCACTTCCGCAGCATCCTCGCCAATTCGTATCCGATCCCGCATGACGGCCCGGTGGGCAAGATGCTGGAGACGCTGGGCCGTCATCCTTGGCGGCCGGCGCACCTGCATTTCCGCATCCAGGCCGAGGGCTATGAGACGCTGATCACCCATGTCTTCCGCCGCGGGGACGCGTATCTGGAGTCCGATGCCGTCTTCGGCGTGCGCTCCACGCTCATCGCCGACTGGCCGCGCCATGAGGCCGGACCCGCGCCCGATGGCAGCACCTGTGAGCAACCGTTCTACACGCTGGACTATGATTTCATCCTCAATCCTCAGCGCACCTGATCCTGCCATGTCCCTGACTGCCCACAACAGTTTTACCTATACCAGTTCCGCCGCCCGTGTGATCTTCGGTGCCGGCAGCCTGCAGCACCTGGTGCGCGAAACCGACCTGCTGGGCGCACGCCGCGCCCTCGTGCTGTGCACGCCCGGCCAGCGCGCCGAGGCCGAGCGCGTCGCCGCCCTGATCGGTGAGCGCTGTGCCGGGATATTCGACCAGGCCGTCATGCACGTGCCCATCGAGACCGCGCGCCATGCCCGTGAAGTCGCACGCAAACTCGGTGCGGACTGCGCCATCGCCATCGGCGGCGGTTCCACCATGGGATTGGGCAAGGCCATTGCACTGGAATCCGAACTGCCCATCCTGGCCATCCCGACCACCTATGCCGGCAGCGAGATGACGCCCATCTATGGCATCACCGAAGCCGGCCTCAAGAAGACCGGGCGCGATGCGCGCGTGCTGCCGCGCACGGTCATCTACGATCCCGAACTGAGCACGGGTCTGCCGCTGAAGCTGTCGGTGACCAGCGGCATCAATGCCATGGCGCATGCAGCCGAAGGCCTCTATGCGCCGGATGCCAACCCCATCATGTCGCTGCTGGCCGAAGAGGGGTTGCGCGCACTGGCCGAGGGCTTGCCGCAGCTGGTGGCGCGCAGCGCTGATCTGGCCGCGCGCAGCCAGTGTCTGTATGGAGCCTGGCTGTGTGGCACGGTGCTGGGCAATGTCGGCATGTCGCTGCATCACAAGCTGTGCCACACGCTGGGCGGCAGCTACAACCTGCCGCATGCCGAGACGCATACCGTGATCCTGCCGCACGCGCTGGCCTACAACGCACCGGCGGCACCGGAAGCCATGCAGCGCATCGCGCGCGCCCTGGGGACCGACGATGCCGCGCAAGGAGTGCATGCATTGGCTGCCCGGCTGCAGGCACCGTTGTCCCTGCGCGAGCTGGGCATGCCGTATGAGGAACTGGATCGCTGCACCGACATCGCTTTGCAGAATGCCTATGCCAATCCGCGCGCGCTGGAGCGCACGGCGCTGCGGGCCTTGCTGGAGAATGCCTGGCAGGGGCGTGCGCCTGAGTGACGTATAGTGTGGCGGTGCAAGCGTTACGTAGACAACGTTGAGACCATCAGGAGACCGCCATGCCACGAACCACCCGCAGGCCCATGCTGTATCCGGCCTTGTTGAGTCCTTGC
>NZ_DBIC01000385.1:0-2890 GCF_002296545.1 Herbaspirillum sp. UBA812
GACTACATCACGCAATTCAAGGTGGTGGGACAGATACCGGCCGGCGCAATCATCCGCAAGGTCAGCTGGCGCTATACGCTGGCCAGCAAGCCGCCCGGCTTCGAGGCCAGGCTGTGCTGGAAGGATGCCGGGGTATGCTGGGACGTAAGCCTGGCCAATGCCGGCAGTACCGAATTCTTCAATGGCCGCGACGCCAGCCAGCCTTTCCAGCTGCACTACAGCGTGCGCGGAACGGCGCGCACAGGTGAGCCGCCCATCAAGGGCGAAATGAACCAGGTCATCGTCACTTTCGACGCGCCCGACTGATTCAGTGATCCGGTTCAGGCAGCGTAATCGTCGATCTCGCGCGCCTTCTGCAGAGCGTCGTCGATGCGCTCCACCGGAATCACCTTCAATCCCTCAATAGCCTGCTTGGGTGCATTGGCCTTGGGGATGACCGCAATCGAGAAGCCCAGCTTGGCAGCCTCACGCAAGCGTTCCTGGCCACGCGGGGCTGGCCGAATTTCTCCGGCCAAGCCCACTTCCCCGAACACCACCAATCCGCGCGGCAAGGGCTTGTTGCGCATGGAGGAATTGATCGCCAGCAGCACCGCCAGGTCGGCCGCCGGTTCGGTAATCTTCACCCCGCCGACCGCATTGATGAAGACATCCTGATCAAAGGCCGCCACGCCCGCATGCCGGTGCAGCACCGCCAGCAGCATGGCCAGGCGGTTCTGCTCGAGGCCGACCGACAGGCGGCGCGCGTTGGGAACGTGCGAGCTGTCCACCAGGGCCTGGATTTCCACCAGCAGCGGACGCGTGCCTTCCTGGGTCACCATGACGCAGGAGCCGGGGACCTGGTTTTCGTGCTGCGAAAGGAACAGCGCAGAAGGATTGGAGACCCCCTTCAAGCCCTTCTCGGTCATGGCAAACACGCCCAGTTCGTTCACTGCGCCGAAGCGGTTCTTGAAGGCGCGCACCAGGCGGAAGCTGGAATGCGTATCGCCCTCGAAGTACAGCACCGTATCGACGATGTGTTCCAGCACGCGCGGACCGGCCAGCGCACCTTCCTTGGTCACGTGGCCGACCATGATGATGGTGATGCCGGAAGTCTTGGCCACCCGGGTCAGTTGCGCCGCGCATTCGCGCACCTGCGCCACCGAGCCGGGAGCCGAGGTCAGCGCATCGGAATAAATGGTCTGGATGGAGTCGATCACGGCCACTTCGGGCTTGTGCTCGGCCAGTGTGGCGAGGATCTTTTCCAGCTGGATCTCGGCCTGCAATTGCAGTTCACGGGCATCCACCGCCAGGCGCTTGGCGCGCAAGGCGATCTGCGAACCGGACTCTTCGCCGCTCACATAGAGTACCTTCTTGAGCCGGGAAATATTGGCCAGCGCCTGCAGCAGCAAGGTCGACTTGCCGATGCCGGGATCGCCGCCGATCAGCGCCACTCCGCCCGGCACCAGGCCACCACCCAGCACGCGGTCGAATTCCTCGATGCCAGTGCCAAAGCGCGGCACGTCGATCGCTTCGATATCGGCCAGGCTCAGTACCGGTGCGGTCTGCGCCAGGCTTTGCGGGGTCGACGAATAGCGATTCCCGCCACCGCTCTCCACCAGCGTCTCGACCAGGGTATTCCACTGGCCACAGGCCGGACACTGGCCGGCCCATTTGTTGCTGACCCCGCCGCATTCGGTACAGGTGTAATTGGTCTTGACCTTCGCCATCGTCGCCTTGCTGCTTTCTGCTCTACCTGGGTATGCCTGCTGAAACTTCCCGGAAATCTGCCAGGAGGTTCATCTTTTTTCGTTCAGTCCACTTCACGCACCGCCACCCGTGGGGCCAGTGCGCACATCAATTCATATCCGATCGTACCCGCCGCAAAGGCGACCTCATCGATGGGCAATTGCTGGCCCCACAGCTCGACGCGGCTGCCGACACTCGCGCCGGGAAGTTCGGTCAGGTCCACACACAGCATGTCCATCGAGACCCGCCCGACGGTGCCGGTCTTGATACCGTCCACCAGCACGGGCGTGCCGGTCGGTGCATGGCGCGGATAGCCGTCCGCATAGCCGCAGGCGACCACACCGATACGCATCGGCTTGTCCGCCACGAAGCGGCTGCCGTAGCCGATGGCTTCGCCCGGGGGGATGTCCTGCACGCCGATGATCTGGCTTTCCAGCGTCATCGCCGCGCGCAGGCCGAAGTCGGCGGCACTGCCACCGCCCGGGGTAGCGCCGTACAGCATGATGCCGGGGCGTACCCAGTCATGGGCCAGTTCGCCATGCATCAGGTCGGCAGCGGAATTGCAAAGGCTGCGCGCGCCGGGCAGCCCTTCGGTGCCAGCCTGGAAGCGGCGTACCTGCTCGGAGAGCGGCAGGGACGGGGTGAGCGCATCGTCGGCATTGGCGAAGTGGGTCATCATGGTGATGCTGCGCACGCTGGCGATCTTGCTCACGCGCGCATGGGCGGCGTGAAAGGCCTCGGGCTTGAAACCCAGGCGGTTCATGCCGCTGTTCATCTTCAGGTGCACATGGAAGGCAGCGTCGGTGACGAATTGTTCCAAGAGCGCAATCTGCTCGTCGCAATGCACGGCGAACTGGATGTCGTGGCGGGCCAGCACAGGCAGGTCCTCGGCATCGAAGAAACCTTCCAGCAGCAGGATGGGCTTGGTCCAGCCCAGCTCGCGCAGGCGAACGGCATAATCCGGTTCGACCAGCGCCAGGCCGTCGGCATCGGCGAAGCCGCGCATGGCGCGTTCCAGCCCGTGGCCGTAGCCGTTGGCCTTGAGCACGCCCCAGACGCGGGCGTTGGGCGCATGGGCGCGGGCGACGGCAAGATTGTGTTGAAGTGCGGAAATGCTGATGGAAGCGACGATCGGTCTTGGCATGATATCCAGTGGCAGTAACGA
>NZ_DBIC01000036.1:0-18715 GCF_002296545.1 Herbaspirillum sp. UBA812
GGCGCGCGTTGTCGGCATTCTGCTTGACGGTGGCGGTCAGTTCTTCCATGGCCGAGGCGGTTTCCTCGATGGAGCCGGCCTGTTGCTCGGTGCGGCTCGACAGGTCGAGGTTGCCGCTGGCGATTTCCTGGCTGGCAGTGGCGATGGTGTCGGCCGAGGTCTTGATGTTGGCGATGGTACTCAGCAGCGAATCGCGCATGCTGCGTACTGCGTAAAGCAGGCTGCTCTGGTCGCCCGGTGCGGTTTCGATGTTGGGGGTGAGGTCGCCTTGGGCGATGCGGTTGGCGACCTCGGCCGCCTTGGCCGGATCGCCGCCGATGGTGCGCAGGATGCCGCGGTTGATCACGATCACCAGCGCTACCAGGGCCGCCGCCACCACGGCAAAGAGGATGGCCATCTGCGTCAGGGTGCGCAGGAAGGCGGCGTTGATGTCATCCATGTACGCGCCGGTGGTCAGGTTCCAGTCCCAGGGCTGATAGGCGATCACGAAGGAGGTCTTGGGCAACGGTTCGGCCGCCCCGACCTTGGGCCACAGGTAATTGACGAAGCTGCCGCCGGGCTGGCTGCCGGCCTTGGTGATCTCGACGAACAGGTTCTTGCCGGCCGGATCCTTGAAGTTGGTCAGGTCCTTGCCGTCCAGTTCGGTCTTGATCGGGTGCATGATGATGATCTGCGCCGAGGTGGAAATCGAGAAGTAGCCGTCGGTGCCGTAGCGCAGGCTCTTCACGGCGGCTTTGGCGCGTTTTTGCGCTTCTTCCTTGGTCAGCGCGCCGGATTCGGCCAGCGCGCCATAGCCCTTGACCATGGATAGCGCGGTCTGGCCGATGTTGGTGAGGTCGTTCTTGCGCTCTTCCAGCCGCACATCGCGCACCATGACGGCGCTGAAGATGGATATCGCCAGCAGTGCGATGAGGCTCAAACCGAGTGGCAGCCACAGTTTTTTACTGAAGGACAACTGGCCCATGATGATATCTCCCATTGTGTAGAGGCGCTCGCTGGCATCGTTGTGCCGGGACGATGGCACCTGGCCTGGCGGGCCGGGTACATCGCCTTGCGTGAGCGTGTTGTTGCTAGGTCAAGTAGTGTGCACGGGCGTTTACGGACGAAATGCGCGCGACCTTGTCACTCTACGCCGCTGTCGCTGTGCTGAATGGCGGAACAAGAGGCGCAAGGGCATTCATTTTATGAGTTGGCTTGTGCTGCAACCCTTGTTTTCACTGCCCCACGGCGCGCCTGAGGCTGTACCACAGCTGGCCGACCCACTCGCGCAGGGCGTAGCTGGCCAGCTCCAGGTTGCCGGCGCGCGGCAGGTAGTCGGTCAGGCGCGGGCGCGACCGCCCGGCGAACACGGTCGGTGCGGCCTGCACCTGCAAGCCGGTATACGCAAAGACGCGCATGGCGCGCGGCATGTGGATGCTGTCGGTCACCAGCAGGATGCGTTCGATGCCGTCAGCCTTGAGCATGGCGGCGGAATAGCTGGCGTTCTGGGCGGTGGTATCGGCGCGCGTTTCCTGCCAACGCACCGGCACCCCGAAGTCGCGCTGCAGGTTGCGCGCCATCAGCGCGGCTTCGCTTTCGGGCGAGCCGTCGGGGCTGCCGCCCGTGACCAGGATCGGCAAGCCGGTGCGGCGCGCCAGATAGGCAGCGTATTGCAGTCGCTTCATGCCGATGGCGGTGGAGTCATCGCTGCCGCCGTATTCCGGTGCCTGGTCGATCCGGCCCGATCCCAGGACGACGATGGCTTGCGCATTGCCGGCGCTGGCCAGTGGCGCATATTGCGCTTCCAGTGGCCGGATCACCCACAGGGCCCCGATGCGCGTGCTGAGTACCAGCAGGATCAGGGCCCCCAGCAGCATCAGGGCCAGGCCTGTGCGGGGCGCGCGACGGCGTAGCCAGAACCCGGTCAGGCACATCAGGAAGGGCGAGACGGGCGGCAGCAGCAGGCTGCTGGCAAGGGCGGAGATCAGGACCGGCAAGGACATGGACATGGGCACCAAACAAGGGAGAGCAGCCCGGCATTGTGCGCGATTGCGCCCGCTTGGGCCAGCCTTGCTGGCAGGCCGATTTGCCTCGCCGCAGGGAATCCCCCAGAATGCGGGATCGCAAAGGGAAGGGCGCATGCCCCGGAGAATGCCGTGATACGACTTGTCTTGTTATTGCTGGGTGCCGATTTCATCCGCCGCAACTGGCATGCGCTGGCCGTGGCCGGCCTGGCCTGGGGTGCCGTTGGCGTCTCGCTGATGATCGATGCGCTTGATGGCGTGCTCAATTTCCCGCTGACCCTGTTCGGTTATCTGCTGCTGGTGGAAAGCCTGGTAACGCTGTGGATGGCCAATAGCGGCGTGGGAGCACAGAAGACGCTGCGCTATGCCAAGGGCGGACTGTTCCTGCTCATTGCGGTGCTGGTCATCACCCAGCACCAGGCCAGCAACATGGCGCTGGCCATGCTTTTTGGCATTGCCTTCACCATCGGCGGCTCGCTGCAGATCACTTCGGCGCTGGTGGTGCGCTTTCCGCGCTGGCGCACGGCCATGTTCGGGGGGATCGTGCAGATCCTGCTGGCGATCTTCTTCTTCCAGCCTTACCCGACGCATTACAAGGGCACGGGACCGTATTGCCTGGCGCTGGGCCTGATCTTCGGCGGGTGGAACATGATCTGGCTGGCGCTGCGCAGCCGCATGCTGCCGCAGCAGGCCTCGGCCGATGTGCTGGTTGCGCGCAACAGCGGCGATGACCGCCCGTTCGATGCCGGCTTGCATGACGGTGCGCCGGACCTGCAGGCGCAACTGGGTGCCGGGGCGCCGGCCCCGGCAAAGCCGCCTTCCGGGGCACAGCCCCCACTGACCGTGCACGTGTGGACGCCCGCCGGCAGTGCCAAGGGCCCCGCCCGGCGGCAGCCGCTGATCGACCGCTACATCGCCGCCGTCGACAACCAGGGCGTCATCTCGACCGGCCATGCGGCGCTGGAAATCCTGCCCGAGCTCTACATCAGTCTCTATCCGGCCGAAGAAATCGACCGCTCGCCGGACCAGTTCGCCCGCCTGCTGCGCGCCACGGCCGACAATGACGTCAAGGGCCGCTACCTGACCGACTACCGCAGTGAAGCCGCCGCCTGGTGCGAATCGACCGAGAAGATCGTTTTCCGTGATTACCGCCGCGCCTCGCTGGACCGCTTCTGGCAGCACTACCGCCAGACCGAGATCTACAACCTGACCTATCGCAACTGCTCCAGCACCGTGGCGCATGCGCTGGAGGCCGCGCTGGAAGGCGTCATCGGCGGACGCGACCGGCACTGGTTCAATGCGGTCAGGATGATGTTCACGCCGGAGATCTGGGTCGCCAGCCAGATCCGCAAACGCGCCGTGACCATGGCCTGGACCCCGGGCATGGTGCTGGACTATGCCCGCGCGCTGCGCGCCGTGGTGCATCCGCGTCCGCTGTCCTGGGCCGCATCGCTGCACCTCGCCCTGCGCCAGAGCCGCCGCCTGCGCAAGGCCTGGCGCACCGCGCGCCGCCAGGCCGACGTCAATTCCACTCTTCTCGACAAACCATGACGCTTCCCCTCCCGGTACAGGAACACTGGATCGACGCCGCTGACGGCACCCGGCTGTTTTGCCGCGACTGGCTGCTGCTCGGGGCCACTTCGGCCGTGCAGATGGTGCATGGGCTGGGCGAGCACGGCGGGCGCTATGCCGCGCTGGCGCACTTGTTCAATGCAGCGGGTTGCTCGGTGCGCATCTGCGACCATCGCGGCCATGGCAATTCAGGAGGGCGGCAGGGCAGCCTGATCCAGCCGGATGACCTGCTGCGGGACCTGAAGCAGACCTTAGATGACTTCAGCCGCCGCACCCAGTGTACGCCGCTGCTGTTCGGTCACAGCATGGGCGGGCTGGTGGCGGCGCGGTTTGCCACTGGCGGTTTCAGTCCGGTGCGGGCACTGGCGTTGTCCTCGCCGGCACTGGCGCTGGATCTGTCGGGCTGGCAGCGGCTGCTGCTGAAGGTGTCGTCGGCCATCGCGCCGGGGCTGGCCCTGCCGACCGCCTTGCCGGCCGAGCGAATCTCGCACGATCCGCACGAGGTCCGGGCCTACCGGCAGGACCCGCTCAACCACGGCAAGATTGCGCCGCGCATGCTCAATTTCATGCTCGATGCCATGCACCATGTGGCGCGTGATGCCGCCCAATTCACGCGGCCGGTGCTGTTGCAGGTGGCGGGAGACGATGCCTTCGTCGCCCCGCGCGGCAGCCGGGCCTTCTTCGAGGCGCTGCCGGGCGAGCGCAAGACGCTGCACTGGTATGCCTCGGCCTATCACGAGATCTTCAACGAGGAAGCCGGGCTGCGCGAGCAGGCCATGCACGATTTGCGGGAGTGGCTGGGGCAACTGCCGCCTGCGGAGTAAAAACCGGACAAAGCAGGCGGGATGGAAAGATGAACGCTGAAATCAGCGTGAAGAAGGGTTCAGGATTTAACCTGAAATTACGCATGTAAAGCGCCGTGACGGGCTCCGCCAGGAGCCGATCCGGCGCTTTTGTTCATTCAGGGTTGCCCGCTGGGAACGTTGATGAACTGGCAGCGGCTGTCAAAGCCGACGAAGCCGGGCGCGCAGGCGCAGCCTTGCACGGCCAGCAGCAGGGCGGAGGCGGCGAGGAGAGAGGCAAGTCGCTTCATGCTTCACTTTCGTTGCGTTGGCAAAGCTTGCGAGTGTAATGCGCTGCAGCAGCTTTGCAAGTGAGGCCGCGACCTGACATTTACTTGCAGGCGACTACCAACATTGCACCAGGGAACATCACCCAGATATCAATAATGATGATAATGGTGCAATTTTGCCCCAGAATGGTGCGGATCATGCCACCGATCCGGGCCAAAAGAAAAAGCGGCTTGTCAGCGTTGCAACGCGACAATGACCGCTTTTCAGGACTGCTCCCGGATGCCAGCGGGTCTCCTTGCGGAGACCGGCGATCACCCGGCCAGGTGGTTGCTTACTTGACCGAAATCAGGTAGCGCGCGACCATGGCGCCGATGAGCAGGGTGTACGGGAGGATGTCGGCGACGATGTTCATGGTGAGCTCCGTGAGGAAGAAATTGATCTGTTGCATTGCAATATATTCGCTTCACGGGCGTGCTTCCACTTTTGAATCCCAATACCAGTTATCTGATTTGTGAATAATGTCGCCTTGCATCGTCAGGGCCGTCCGGATTTAAAAAATATTTCCTTTTAAATCAATGGCTTGATAATTCCGTCTGGCCAGAAGCGACCAGCCCCTGTGATACGGTGTGTCGTCCGTACCACAGGGGCTGAAGTGTAAAACTGCGCAATCCGGCGCAATTTGTTGCGTCGGAGGATCAGGCTTACTTGGCCAGTTGCAGGTTCAGGCCGCGCAATTCGCTACTGATCTGTATCTGGTAGCTGCCGCCCTGGGCGACTTGCAGGGTCAGCTTGTCGGTGGTCGGCCCGGCATTGCTGCCCAGGCTGTTGACGCGTTTGACGCTGAAATCGTAGCTGCCGGGCTTGAGCCAGATCGACAAGCGCTCGCCACCGGCGATCTGGGCCAGCACGACATCGTTGATGGCCAGTTCCAGCATGTCATTGTTGAGCAGGCCGGCGGCGCGCGTGAAGCTGATCTGCGACAGGCCGGCGGCCTGTTCGGTCATGCTCTTGATGTAGACGCGGGCGGCGGGGATGTCGCCGCTGGCGGTGCGCTCCACCGGGGTGGTGCAGGCGGTCAGCGCCATGAGGAGGGTGAGGCTGGCAGCGAGGGACTTGATCATGTTCTTCTTCCTTGTGGGCGTGTTCAATGCGGTGCTCAGGAGCGAGAGGCAGACGATAGCACGGCTGGCTGCCCGGTCAGTTGCAGCAGATGTTGTTCGATGGCGAACACGTGGCGGTCTTCGGCGCCCAGGTCGCGCAGGGCCTGGGCCAGCTTGAGCAGGTATTCGCTGTTGCGGCCGCTGGGACCGACCGCACCGGCGATCTGGCGCGCGATCTCCAGTTCGCTGGCCGGGCCGGCGAAGGCTTCATTGTCTTCGGCGGCGATGTAGATCAGGCCTTCTGCTGCCTGGCCGTCCTCGAAGCGCATGGTGGTGGCCAGGCGCAGATAGCCGTTCTTTTCGCGATGATCCAGATGGGCAAAGACTTCTGGCGTGATCAGGTAAGCCATGCCGGCACAGTCGGCGCCTTCTTCAGGCACCAGAGTCACGACCCGGCCCGGTGCCTCGGCGGTGCCGCGGTGATCGTGCGAGCCTTGCCAGAAGCGCCGCGCCCAGCCGGTGATGTGGGCCGGACGGCGTTCCAGATAGGGGAAATCGGCCTTGAAGATGATGGAGCCGTAACCGAACAGCCAGACGCTGGCTTGGTCATCGAAACGGCGCATCTCACGGTTGATGGCGATGGTGTTGACGGACATGGAGACTGAGCGGGGCGACGGCCGGGCGTCGGAAGCTTGTCATTATAGAGGGGAACGGGCAGGCGTTTTTGAGCGAAAACTTTCAGGGATAGTCATCGAATTCTGAACTTTTGCGCATAAAATGCAGCCTGCCGGCCCCCTCTGCTGGCCGCAACGGTCCATGCGGCGGCGCTGTCCGCCTGCCCTTGGGAGGGGAGTGCGGCCACCAGGGGCCTCATCCGAATCTTCAGGGGAATATCATGCGTGTCGTCGTCATGCTGCTGACGCTGGTCGTCGGTGTTGTGCTGGCCGGTTGCGAAAAGACCGACTTTGAAAAGAAATCCGAATCCGATGCCAATGCGCGCCGGATTTTCAATCTCAAGAAGGAGTCGTCCAAGGACTGAACGCGGCGATTTCCCAAAGAAGAACAGCAGGCACGCGGCCTGCTGTTTTCATTTGCGCGCGACGGATGGTTTCAGTGATGCGCGGCGACCGGGCCCTGCGGGGCGCGCAGGGCCTCGGCACATTCATGCACCAGCGCCGGTCCCTGGTAGATCAGGCCGGTGTAGAGCTGCACCAGTGAAGCGCCGGCATCGATCTTGGCGCGCGCATCGGCACCGTTGAAGATGCCGCCCACCCCGATGATGGGCAGGGCGTCGCCGACTTCCGCCTTCAGGCCACGGATCACCTGGTTGGACAGTTCCAGCACCGGCTTGCCCGACAGGCCGCCGGCTTCTTCGCCATGCGGCATGCCTTGCACGGCATCGCGGGTGATGGTGGTGTTGGTGGCGATGACGCCATCGATCTGGTGACGCAGCAGCGCGTCGGCAACATTCTTCACTTGCTCCATATCCATGTCCGGCGCGATCTTGAGCACGACGGGCACGTAGCGCCCGTGGTGATCGGCCAGGCGGCGCTGGGCCGACTTCAGCTGCGACAGCAGGGAATCTAGTTCAGAGGCCCCCTGCAGCTGGCGCAGGTTCTTGGTGTTCGGAGAAGAAATATTCACCGTCACATAGCTGGCGTAGGGGTAAACCTTTTCCAGGCAGGCCACGTAATCCTCGGCGGCGCGCTCGATCGGGGTATCGGCATTCTTGCCGATATTCAGGCCCAGCACGCCCTGACGTTCCTGGTAGAAGCGCGAGGATTGCACATTGGCCACGAAGGCATCCACCCCGCCATTGTTGAAGCCCATGCGGTTGATCACTGCGTTGGCGGCCGGCAGCCGGAACATGCGCGGCAGCGGATTGCCCGGCTGGGCGCGCGGCGTGACCGTACCGACCTCGATGAATCCGAAGCCCAGTGCGGCCAGGCCGTCGATGTAGGCACCGTCCTTGTCCAGGCCGGCGGCCATGCCGACCGGATTGGGGAAGGTGATGCCCATGACGGTACGCGGATCGGCGGCCGGCTTTTTGGTGACGAAGTCCGTCAGGCTGTAGCGCGCGGCACAGCGCAGGGCAGGCAGCACCAGATGGTGCGCGGTTTCAGGTTCCAGAGAAAACAGCAGCGGACGCGCGAGCGCGTAGAGGAATTTGTCGGACACGATGGGACGATCAGTAAAGAAGGGGCCAAAAAACTGCCGCTATTCTAACGCGTGCCACCGCCCATTCCCTGCCTCGGCGGCGTAGTTGCCCCCAATTTGATCCCGCTACCCCTGTTTTTGCAGACGTTGCGCCACAGAGGTGAAGCTTGCTTCAGCCTTCCAGCAGGCTCCATTCCCCTTCATGGAGGGCTTCCAGCGGCTGGTAGTTGGTTTTGTAGGCCATTTTCTGGCTTTCCTTGATCCAGTAGCCGAGGTAGACGTAGGGCATTTCCAGCTGGCGCGCCTGTTCGATCTGCCACAGGATATTGTAGGTGCCGAAGGACGCTGCCGGCAGGTCGGGATCGAAGAAGGTGTAGACCGAGGACAGGCCGTCATTGAGTACGTCGATGATGCTGACCATGCGCAGGGTGCCGTCAGGTTCGCGGAATTCCACCAGGCGGGTATTGACCTTGCTCTGCAGCAGGAACTGCGCGTACTGATCGCGGCTGTCCTGATCCATGCCGCCGCCGGCGTGGCGGGCGCACTGGTAGCGCAGGTAGAGCTCGTAGTGTTCGTGGGCGTAGGTCAGGTTGGTGACCAGGGTTTGCAGGCCGCGATTGCGTTCCCAGGCGCGGCGCTGGCTGCGGTTGCGTTCGAAGTCGGCTACCCGGATGCGTACCGGGGTGCAGGCATTGCAGCCGTCGCAATAGGGGCGGTAGGTAAAGATGCCGCTGCGGCGGAAGCCGGTCTTGACCAGTTCCGAGTACACATCTGCATTGATGAGGTGCGAGGGGGTGGCCACTTGCGAGCGGGCCTGCTGGTCATCGAGATAGCTGCATGGGTAGGGCGCGGTTGCATAGAACTGCAACGTGGAGAACGGCAAGTCTTTGAGATGCGTCATGTGCGTCCTGTCCTGTCTTGCGGGAGGCCGGCGGCGAGGTCTCTGCTGCCCCGTGCGGTCCCTGGAGTCAGGTTCCAATTTACACCATTTTGATGGCCGCAGTGAAGAACCGCGCCAGGCTCAGTCGCGTCGGGCCGACGGGATGCCGTGCTCCAGCAGGTTCAGCGGCTCCCAGCCCCGGATCTGCGGCCACTGGATGGCTGCGCGCAGGTGGCGCAGGAAGTCGCTGCGGGGAATCGGGCGTGCGCCCAGCGAGGCCAGGTGTGAGGTTTCCTGTTGGCAGTCGATCATGTCCACGCCGTGGCTGCGCAGGAAAAACACCAGGTGCGCCAGCGCCACCTTGGAGGCGTCGCTCACGCGGGCGAACATGGATTCGCCGTAGAACATGCGTCCGATGGAGACGCCATAGGCCCCGCCGACCAGTTCGCCGTTGAGCCAGACTTCGGAGGAGTGGGCGTAGCCGGCGCGATGCAGGCCGGTGTAGCCGGCCATGATCTCGGGCGAGATCCAGGTGCCCTGTTCATGGCGGCGCGGTCCGGCGCAGCCTTGCATGACCTGTTCGAAGACGGTATCGAAGGTGACTTGCCAGAGGCCGTCGCCGTGGCGGCTGCGTTCGATGCGGCGCAGGGTCTTTTTGAGGCTGTCGGAGACGACGAAGTGATCGGTGCGCAGGACCATGCGCGGGTCGGTACTCCACCAGAGAATGGGCTGGCCTTCGGAGAACCAGGGGAAGATGCCGTGGCGATAGGCTTCCAGCAGCCGTTGCGGCGACAGGTCAGCGCCGGCCGCCAGCAGCCCGGCCGGGTCGGCCAGGGCGCGGGAGACATCGGGGAAGGGCGTATCGAGGTCCAGCCAGGCGATCATCCGCGTGCTCCTGCGGATCAGATCATGCGGCGGCGGATGTCTTCGGTGTGCAGCGTGAAGCTGCCTTCACCGCTGCGCACGTTCTTGAGATCGGCAAAGAAGGCGCGCAGGGTGAATTCCACCGTGGGGAAGGCGATGTCCTGCCAGGGGATCTGGTCTTCTGTATAGAGGGCCACTTCGAGGCTTTCGACACCGGCCTGGTAGTCGAGGTCGAGCAGGGTGGCGCGGTAGAAGAGGTGGACCTGGTGTACGTGGGGCACGTTGACCAGGGAGAACAGTTCGTGCAGTTGGATGTGTGCGCCGGCTTCCTCTTCGGTTTCGCGGCGGGCGGCGTCTTCGGTGGTTTCGGCGTTTTCCATGAAGCCGGCCGGCAGGGTCCAGTAACCGAGGCGCGGCTCGATGGCGCGCTTGCAGAGCAGGACCTTGGTTTGGCCATCCTGATCCCAGACGGGGATGGAGCCGACCACCAGCTTTGGATTCTGATAATGGATTGCACCGCAGTTGCCGCACACATGGCGCAGCCGCGTGTCATCGGGAGGGATCTGCAGGGAGACTGTGTGGCCGCACTCGGAACAGAATTTCATAGAGGCTCGGAAGGTGTCTGTCTATATATATAGTAGGGAAGTGCCCTTGGTGCATTTTCCTGCTGCGGCGACAGGGCGTTGGGACGCTGGTCTGGACGGCTGCGGGAAGCTGTAATGCGGTTAGGAGTGTATCACTGTAAAAAGATTGCAGAAAATGTTTGCATTCCGATTTTACCTGCCCTATAATTGTTTTCTTCAGACGCGGGGTGGAGCAGTCTGGCAGCTCGTCGGGCTCATAACCCGAAGGTCGTAGGTTCAAATCCTGCCCCCGCAACCAAATGCACTAAGGCGCAAGCCTTGCAGATAAAGGCCTCTAACGTTACCGCGTTAGAGGCCTTTTGCTTTTGCGTGACTCTGCAAAAAACGGCCTGCGTGACTTTTGCGTGACCTTGTTCAGCCGTTGACCACGCGCAAGATCGTCATCCTCTTCCGCTTGAGCTCGACCTTGTTGGCCTGGTCGACCAGGCGTTCCACCGTTCCAGTCGCGTAGTGCTCGGGCATGCTCTTGTTGGCGTGGCCCAGCAATAGCGCCCGGTCTTCTTCGGAGACGCCGGCGGCGCGCAGGCGGGTGCCATACGTGTGCCGCAGGTCATGTACGCGCACTTGCGGCAATTTCGCCCGCTCGCGCGCCTGGTTCCAGCCGTTGTTTCCCATCTCCACGATCCGCCCGCCCCGATAGGGGAAAACGTACTTGGCATCCTTCCCGCGCTGGCCATTGATGACGCTCTGTGCAGTGTCGTTGAGGGGCACCACGTGGGCCGCTGGTGCGGGTCGGCTGCAGTTCGATGCCGGATGGACGGACATTGCGCAGTCCTTCATGGCCATCCGCAAGATTCTCATGCCCAGCGGGCGGGCCGTGACCTATGACGCCGGCCGTTCGCAGGAGACCGGCCATGCCGACCTGGCCTGGTCGGTCATGCATGCGCTGGACTATGAGCCCTTCGAGGGCAGCACGGCCAGCAATACTTCATTCATGGAGATCACCTGATGAAACATCATTCCCGCCGCCGCCGGGCGGCATCCGGTTTTTCGGATTTTTCTTCACCTGCCTTGCCGGAAAGGCCGCCCGGAGCCGCATCCGGAGTGGAGGTGTTCACTTTTGGGGACCCTATGCCGGTACTCGAGGGGCGTGACATGCTCAGCGACATCGAGTGCTATCGCAATGGCGACTGGTACGAGCCGCCCTTGAGCATGAGCGGCCTGGCGCGTTCGCTCAATGCCAGCGTGCATCACGCCAGTGCCATCTGGTGCAAGGTCAATATTCTGGCGTCGACCTTTGAGCCTTCGGCGCTGCTGTCGCGGGCGGATTTCACGCGGCTGGCGCTGGATTTTCTGTTGTTCGGGAATTGCTATGCGGAGCGGCGGGAGAGCGTGACCGGCAAGCTGCTGGCGATCAAGCCGGCGTTGGCCAAGTATGTGCGCGTGGGTGTGAAGCCGGGGCAGTATTACTTCGTGGATGGATGGCGCGCGCCGCATGCGTTTGCGGCGGATTCAGTGTGGCATCTGCAGGCACCGGACATCAACCAGGAGATCTATGGCGTGCCGCAGTACGTGAGCGCGCTGCAGTCGGCCTGGCTCAATGAATCGGCCACGCTGTTCCGCCGGCGGTATTACCTCAATGGATCGCATGCGGGGTTCATCCTGTACATGACGGATACCGTGAGCAACGTGGCCGACGTGGACAAGCTGCGCGAGGCCATGCGCAACAGCAAGGGGCCGGGGAATTTTCGGAATCTGTTTCTCTATGCGCCTGGGGGGAAGAAGGACGGGGTGCAGATTCTGCCGGTGGCGGAGATCGCGGCCAAGGATGAATTCTTCAATATCAAGAACTGCACGCGGGATGATGTGCTGGCCGCGCATAGGGTGCCGCCGCAGTTGCTGGGGACCATGCCCAATAACACCGGAGGGTTCGGGGATGTGACGAAGGCGGCTGCTGTGTTTGGCTGCAATGAGATTGAGCCGTTGCAGGGGCAGTTTCTTTGTTTGAATGAGTGGGCCAGCCAAAAGGTGGTCCGCTTCCGTCCCTATCAACTTCCTGCCAATGAGGGAAAACAACCATGAGCGATCACGCCGGCAACGCGGACGGCAGAATCAATCGAACCATCGCAGCTGGTCTCGCCGCCGCACGAAGAGCGCCAGGATAGCAAGTCGCTGCGCTGGAAAATTCACGGAGATTCAGGACTGGCAGCAGTCGACTCCAAAGTAGACACAGGAATTTACTGGTCGTGCTTCGCCAAGAAGTCGTCAATCTCTTGATCGGCAGCTGCCCATTTGGGACCACGCGCTTCATACATGCTCACAAGCCCAAGTAGTTCTATCAGACTTTCGGCCTGAAAACTCATGCCGTCTTTCTCGGCGTGCCAGCCGTCATTTCCGGGTGCGGTAACGATGTAAGCCTTTTGGCTGAGGACGAGGTAGGCCGGGACTTCCACGTTTGCAGCCGCGCACAGTAAAGGTTGGGCTTGAGCCATACATATACTCCAATAAGTCCGAGGTCTGGTTGTCTGAAGGTCACCTACGTCCGCTGCTGGCCGATAGCGGACTACCTATCGCTGACAATATCTGTCAAATCGTAGTAGAAGGCTGGATACGCATCATGAGAGGCGTAATAACAAACGAACTCAGCCTTCGTTTCCCTTGAACTGCGCTTCTTGCTCATCATTTCCAGCAACTCGACTACGCTGTCCGTTTCGAGAAAATAAACATAGCCTTCTTGCTTGACGTGCGCAGGAATCCCCCCGTTACTTTCCATCTGTACTATCACAGCCTCACTACTTTGATGAAATGGTTCACGAGCACATACGACTGAATTTTCCGGCATCTGTGCCGAGAGGAAGATCGCATCAACAAGCTTCATTGGGAATGATAGAAAAAGACATATGGTAGGTAAGTAGCATCCGGTAATGGCCGATTGCGGACATCTTAGCTCAAAGAACAATGGGGGAGCTGAACGTGGACTTCTCGCCGAACTGATTGTCCATGTTCGCTGAAATGCACCGTTCATTGCCTGCCGTCGCCACTCTGCTTGAAAAACCTCTCCCGCGAAGTCTCCAGCAAAGGCGTCCCCGCCTGCACGCACAGCCAGGCCTGCGCGAACTCGACCACCCCGCGTTCGGTCTGCCGTCGCTCGATCCCCTTGATGACCATGCGCGACGCCTTGATGGCATCCACCTGTACATCCACCAGCTCCATGATGACTTCGCCGCTGTCACGCTGCAGCCGGGCCCCTTTAGTCGGCCGGCGGCGATCGCCATCCTCGAAGACGCCCACGCGCAGCTCCCCGATATTGCGCGCCTCATCGCCCAGCAGCTCGCGGGCAATCTCCACGCCGTTGCGGCGCATCTGATAAACGATCACTTGCATGCTCACCTCACGCGCGGCAGCGCCTTCCAGTCGGTTGTGTAATGCGGCGTCACGTGCTCGAAGCGCGCCGCCCAGCGGTGCGGGCCGGCGGCGCTGGCCAGGCGCACGGTGTCGCGTCCGAAACGCTGGTTGATGCTGTCGAAGGCGGCCATGAGCGGCGCCGACGACATCGCCGACATGCCGCTGCCAAAGAGCGTGCCCTGGCGCGCCTGGCCCTCGGCCAGATCCATCAGCATGATGCCGGCCTTCTTGTAGAGGAACTCGGGCCGGTAGATCCGGCGCAGACCCCACATCGCCGCCTTGACGATCACCCGCAGATCATCGGTCGGCTCGGGCAGGGGCACGGTGCGGCCGTTGTTGTATTGCGGCTCGTCCAGCTTGAAGCGGTCGGTCTCCACGAAGACATGCACGGCACCGCAGGTGGAGCCCTGCGCGCGCAGTTTCTCGGCGGCGCGGGCGGCGTAGGTGCTCACCGATTCCTCGATCTCGCGCAGGCCCGACACGCGCTCGCCATAGGAGCGCGATGAGACGATCTGCTGGCGCGGCGGTGCCACGTCCTCCAGGGCGAGGCAGGAGACGCCGCGCAGCTCGGCGCAGGTGCGCTCCATCACCACGCCGAAGTGCTGGCGGATAGCCTTCAGGGGCGCGTTGCGCAGTTCCTGCGCGGAGTGGATGCCCAGGCGCGCGATCTGCTCGGTGATGCGTCGGCCCACTCCCCAGACATCGCCGACTTCAATCTTCCCCAGCAACTGGTCGACCTCGGCGGGCGGCAGGCTGGACAGGTCGCACACGCCGGCGAACTGCGGCTGCTTCTTTGCGATGTGGTTGGCCAGCTTGGCCAGCGTCTTGGTGGCGCCGATACCGACGCAGACGGGCACGCCGACCCAGTTCAGGACCTGGTGGCGGATGGCCTGGCCCATGCCGCTCATGCTTGGCCAGAGGCCGGCCAGGCCGTCCAGGGCGAGGAAGCTCTCATCGATGGAGTAGACCTCCAGGCGCGGGCTGTACTGGCGCAGCACGTCGGTGACGCGGTTGCTCATGTCCGCATAGAGGGTGTAGTTGGAGGACAGGGCCACGATGCCGTGCTGGCGGGCCAGATCCTGCATCATGAACCAGGGAGCGGCCATCTTGATGCCCAGCGCCTTGGCCTCGTTGGAGCGCGCCACAGCGCAGCCGTCGTTGTTGGACAGCACCACCACGGGGTGACCGATCAGAGCCGGATCCAGGCTCTGTTCGCAGGAGGCATAGAAGTTGTTTCCATCGATCAGGGCCGTGGCCTGAGGCATGGCGATGTCGCTTCAGAGCGGATGGATCACGTGGATGGCGACACCCCAGATCTGCACTTCGCCGCAGCGGTGAAGCTCCAGTGGCGGATAGTCCGGATGGGCGGCTTCCAGGCGCAACCGGCCGCGATGACGCATCAGGCGTTTGAGGGTGAAGGCACCGTCGAGCACAGCCACAACCACCTGGCCCGGGCGCGGGTCGAGGCTGCGATCGACCACCAGAAGATCGCCGTCGTGGATGCCGGCGTCGGTCATCGATTCGCCGCTCACATGCAGGAAAAAGGTGCTGGTGGGATGCCGGATCAGCTGTTCATTGAGGTCGATCCCCACGTCGACGTAGTCATCGGCGGGGGACGGGAAGCCAGCGGCGACCCGTTCCCCGGCCAGGGGCAGCGTGAGCCGACTGCGCTTGGGCTGCAGGGGAAGCGGTCTGTGTTGGAGCTCCACGGCAGCAGCGACAACTGACTAAATAGTACGCATGTACTGCTCGCTGTGGGGAGGATCCGGTGAGGATGGTGGCCTTCGACATCTGGTGTTGGCTGACTCCCCTTACCTCGTGGCCATGGCGCTGATCGATCAGCAGGGCCGGCGCGCCCTGCCCCTGGGGGGACGGTCTCAGAAAGAGGTGGCTCCGCAGGGTGAGGCCCCGGAGGCGTTGGGCCATGCACTGGTGCTGGAGCTGTTGCTGCGGGTGTGGCAGCGCAGTGATCAGGGTGTGCTGCAGCGTGCGGCTGGAGCCGACAGCCTGCTGCTGGTGGAGCTGCCGATGGAACGGCTGCCGGAGGACGTGCCCAGGCTCAAGGCGGACTGGTTGAACACGGGGGATACGGCCGCGTTCAAAGCGGCATTGCAGGCTTTCTCCCCGCGGGCCTGGACGGTTTCGATCGAAAAATTCAAGCCGGTGGCTCTGCAGCCGTTGTGGTGAGGGGCGCTTGCTCCCAGATGTTCACGGCCACGGAATAGCGCTCGCCTTCGAACGGGTTGATCCGGTGCAGGATGCCTGGGGAGAACAGCACCAGACGGTTCACCACCGGTGGGATCGAGATCACCGAGCGGAATGTGGGTAACGGCCCCTGGTATCCGTTCTCGATCGGAGGGCTGTCGGCCACCAGCAGTTCGCCGCCAGCGCAGCTCACGTGGGGGTAAAACACGGTGGACAGCAACGGAAGCAGGAAACGGCCGCTGCGTCGACCTTCCAGCTCGTCCTTGTCGATGTGCCAGTCGAGATCGTTGTTGGTGTTGCACCACCACTCGACTCCGGCCCGCTGGGGTGCGAACGGTGTTGCCAGAGGGAGCAGGGCCTCGTCGAGGTAGTGATCGACGACGGCTTGCTGAGCGGCTGCGTGAATCGAGCGGGGAGAACCGGTTTCGGGTCGCCAGCTGAATTGAGCATCACCGTCGTGTTCCTCCTTGAGTCGCCCGTGGATGTCACAGAGGTCGCGTAGGTCCTGAAGGGCGCTGGCGGGCAGAAGGTTGTCGATGATGTGCAGCATGGTCGTGGCTGAGAGATCAGCGGCCATCGCCGAACCCTAGGCACGGTGATAAGGGCTGCCTTGAACAATCGCCTGGGCTCGGAACAGTTGTTCCACGAGCATCAGCCGCGCCAGTTCGTGGGGGAAGGTCATCGGTGAAAGGCTCAGGCGCCATTTGGCCTGTGCCTTGAGCTCAGCCGTCAGACCGTCGGCCCCACCGATCACGAAGGCCAGCCGTTGGTTGCCGAATTGCTCGAGACGTCGCGCGAAGGGAACCGACGCCAAGGTGTCGCCCTGTTCCATCAGTGCAATCAGGGTTTCGTCGGGTCGCAGGGCCGCTCTGATGGCATCAGCTTCCTTGTCTGGATTGCTGTCGCGCAGTTCGCTGATGGTCAACCCAGGCAGGCGTTTGAGGTAGAGGTCAATGCCGTCCTGAATCCAGCCACGACGCACTTTGCCCACCGCAAGAATCCGGCAACGGGCCGGGTTCAAACGTCGTCTCCCTCATCCTCGAGCAGCAGCTGCCCGAAAGCCACGTAGAGGCTTTCCTCCTCGCTGCCCGGGTTCACCTTCGGCCGTTTCGGCTGGGTGTTTTTTCCCGGTCCGGGCTGGCTGCGCGCTGGTGCGGCAAGGGCTGGGGTGGTGTCGTTGTTGTTGAACGGCGATGGTTGAGCCGATGGTTTGCGTTGGGCCTCCAACTGTTTGAGGCGGTCCATGAGGTGCTCAGGAACGGTGCCGTCCTGGCTGGCCTTCATCAGTTCCCGGAAGAGCTCCTCGGGGTTCTTCTCCGTTTCAACGCGATGGCGCACCTGGCTGGCTTTGGGAGCTGACGCAGGCTTCTCCGGTTCCGGCAGGCGCGCGGGGAGTTGACGCCCCAACTCACGCAGGCGCTCGAGGCTGCGGGGATCAAAACTCATGGTTCAGGCGCAACCGAGACTTTCACGGGTGCTGCGGCCCGTGACGGAATTCGTTCCGTCGGCAACGGCGCAGAGGCTTTTGAGTTGGTCCCCGCGCATGGGAACGTCGGTGAAGTCGGCCCCCGTGATCAACACATCGCTGAAGCGGGTGTTGAAGGCAAAAGCCCCCTCCAGCACGGCATCCTCAAGGTTGGTGCCTGTCATCACAGCGGCGTCCAGGGTGGCTTCGCGCAGGTCGGTGCCGCTGAGGTCGGCATCCTGCAGCTTGGCGCCGTAGAGGCTGGCTCCCCGCAGATCAGACCCGGACAGGTTGGCTTCGCGCAGGTTGCTGAGGTTGAAGGTGGCCCCTCGCAGGTCCTTGTTGGAATAGTCGGCACCGATCAGCACCTGTTTGGCCACATCCATCGCGGCGTGGGCCGGAGCCGGCATCAGCCACTGGCATGTGAACACCACCAGAGAGATCAGTACGGCCGTGAAGCGTCTGCCCATGATCGGAACCATCACCGCCGAACCCTAGAACCGTTCCAGGGGGGAATGGTTTGAACCAAGACGTGAGGGTTCAAGCCGGTGGGGTCTCAATGCAGCGGTGGCTGGGCGGAGCAGCAGGCCTTGCAGCAGCTGGAAGCGCAGGGATGGCGGTTGCTGGACCGCAACTGGCACTGCCGCTGGGGCGAGCTCGATCTGGTGCTGGAGCGGCAGCAGCAGCTTCTGGTGGTGGAGGTGAAGGGCCGTCGCACGGGGCATCGGGACCGCCATGGCCTTGATGCCTTTCATTCCGCCAAACGGCGCCGCATGGCCCGCGCGATCAGTTGCTGGAGAGCTGTGCATCCGGCATCCGCTGAGCAGCTGCTCCGGGTCAAGCTGGCCCTCGTTCCCTTGATGACGTCCCGCCGAACGATTCGCTGGATTGATGTGGAGCGGCTGTGCTGATGCACAGTTGACCCATGGGTTTCTCCGGACATCACGCCCGCAAGCGTTTCGGTCAGCACTGGTTGCGGGACGAATCCGTGCTGCAACGAATCATCGAGGCTGCTGACCTGCAGTCCACCGATCGGGTGCTGGAGGTGGGGCCCGGTCGCGGGGCATTAACCGAGCGTCTGCTGGCCGCGGGGCTGAAGGCGGTGCATGCGATTGAGCTCGACCGCGATCTGGTGGATGGTCTTCAGGAACGTTTTGAGGCTCAGCCTGGGTTCAGCCTCCATCAGGGCGATGTTCTCGAAGCCCCACTGGAATTGAGTGATGGCCGCATCGCCGACAAGGTGGTGGCCAACATTCCGTACAACATCACTGGCCCACTGCTGGAGCGGTTGGTGGGCCGACTGGACCGGCCGGTGGATCCGCCCTACCAACGGCTTGTGTTGCTGGTGCAGAAGGAAGTCGCGGAGCGGATTCGTGCCCGACCCGGCCACAGCAGTTTCAGCGCCCT
>NZ_DBIC01000090.1:0-7477 GCF_002296545.1 Herbaspirillum sp. UBA812
AATGATGGCGCTGATGCTGGTGCCCGCGGCCGACGAATCGATGGCCAGTTCGCCACCCACGGCTTCCATGCGCTCGCGCATGTTGCGCAGGCCGATACCATGGCGCGAATGATCGTCGACTTGGCCGGGATCGAAGCCGCTGCCGTTGTCCTGCACCTGCAGCATCAGCAGGTTGTGACCGTCATAGAGACGCATGCGGATCTGGCTGGCGTTGGCGTGACGCGCGATGTTGGTCAGCGCCTCCTGCGCCACCCGAAACAGCACGGTGTTGACCACGTCCGAGAGCGCCGCACCATCCTCGCGCTGACGCTCGTGCTCGAAGACGATCTGGGTCTGCGGGCTGCTTTCGCGCCACTCGCCGCACAGGTGTTCCAGTGCCGCCGCCAGTCCGAGATCATCGAGGATGGCCGGCCGCAAATCATGCGAGATGCGGCGCACTTCGGCCAGCACGCCGTTGATCTGGGTGGCGGTCTTTTCAAAGCCGGCGCGGGCTGCCGCCGCCTGTTCGGGCGTGCCGCGCAGGCGTTCCAGCGCGGCTTCGATCTGCAGTTTGATGGAGACCAGCCACTGGCTGATGCCGTCGTGCAGGTCGCGCGAGAGGCGCGCGCGTTCTTCTTCCTGCGACCGCACCACGCGCTGGGCCAGCTGGCGCAGCTTGGCATCGGCCACGCGATGCTCGCTCAGGTTCAGCAGCAGGCCGGCCAGTCCCACCGCCAGCGCGCTGGACAACGCGATGATCGCAATCAACAGCATGGTCTGATGCAGGTAGCCGGAATTCTGGTGATCGACCTGGGCCAGTGCCGCTTCCACATCATCCAGATAGATGCCGGTGCCGATCACCCAGCCCCATCGCGGCAAAGCGATCACGTAGCCCAATTTGGGCGCCACCGTCTTGCTGGAGGGCTTGCGCCACAGGTAGCGTTCGAAACCGCCGCCCTGATGTGCGCGTTCGATCAGATGCTGGATGGTCGGGCTGCCGGAGTCATCGCGCCAATCCCACATCTCGCGTCCGACCAGTTCCGGCTGGCGCGGATGCATGATGCTGCGGCCCTGGTCGTCGTAGACGAAGAAATAGCCATCGTCACCGAAGGCCAGGTCGGAGAGGATGCGCCGGGCTTCTTCCTTGATGGCGTCATCGGTGCGTCCGGTGTCGTAGAGATGGGCCAGCGCATGCTGGGCCAGATCCACATAGTGGCGCAGCTCGGTATTCTTGCTGGCCAGGTAGGCGGCCTCGATGGTGGAACGTTGCTGACGCGCCAGTTCCACCGCCTGGTAACGCACCACCAGCGCGATGGCGGCAAAGGCCAGGCACAGCGGGACGATGGCGAGGAAGATGATTTTCTGACGCAGTTTCATGCCCGCGATTCTACCCAAAGCGTCTGGGTGCCCGCGTAAATCTTCATATCGTTTTCCCGCCGCTTATCACCCCGAAAGAAAATCCCTTCACCCTGCGTAATTCTACGTAGCGGCTCTGCGTAGTGCTGCGCTTGTGGGGCAGGAGGGGCATGCCGATACTGGCGGGCATCCTGCGCAGTGCGTCCGTTCAATCGGTTTCATTCACGTGGACCCGGACGGGGACGCACTGACGACAACAAGATTTCCCACAACAATTCATATCCGCAAGGAGGAGAACAATGAACCGCTTGGTTTCCAGACTGGGCTGGCTGGCTGTCGCCCTGGGCGGCGCCGGGGCCTGCGCTTACGTCGCATTGCAGCGCGGCGAATCGATCAATGCCGTCTGGCTGGTCGTGGCCTCGGTGTGCGTCTACCTGATCGCCTATCGCTTCTACAGCAAATTCATCGCCGAGCGCGTGCTGGGCCTGGATGGCGCACGCATGACGCCGGCCTACAAGTTCAACGATGGCCTGGACTACGTCCCGACCAACAAGTACGTGCTGTTCGGCCACCACTTCGCCGCCATCGCCGGCGCCGGTCCGCTGGTGGGCCCGGTGCTGGCCGCGCAGATGGGTTATCTGCCGGGCATGCTGTGGATCCTGGCTGGCGTGGTCTTTGCCGGTGCCGTGCAGGACTTCATGGTGCTGTTCATCTCCACCCGCCGCGACGGCCGCTCGCTGGGCGACCTGATCAAGTCCGAGCTGGGCCAGGTGCCGGGCGTGATTGCGCTCTTCGGCGCCTTCATGATCATGGTCATCATCCTGGCGGTGCTGGCGCTGATCGTGGTCAAGGCCCTGGCCGAGTCGCCTTGGGGCACCTTCACCGTGGCCGCGACCATTCCCATTGCGCTCTTCATGGGCGTGTATTCGCGCTACATCCGCCCGGGCCGCATCGGTGAAGTCTCGTGGATCGGTTTTGTGCTGCTGATGCTGGCCATCGTCGGCGGCCAGTATGTGCAGGAACATGCCGTGCTGGGACAGATGTTCACCTTCAACGGCAAGCAGCTGACCTGGATGCTGATCGGTTATGGTTTCGTCGCCTCGGTGCTGCCCGTGTGGCTGCTGCTGGCGCCGCGCGATTACCTGTCCACCTTCCTGAAGATCGGCACCATCGTGGCGCTGGCGCTGGGCATCATCTTCATTGCCCCGCACCTGAAGATGCATGCGGTGACCCGCTTCATCGACGGAAGTGGTCCGGTGTGGTCGGGTTCGCTGTTCCCGTTCCTGTTCATCACCATCGCCTGCGGTGCGGTCTCGGGCTTCCATGCGCTCATTTCTTCGGGCACCACGCCCAAGCTGCTGGAAAACGAAAAGCACGCCCGCTTCATCGGCTACGGCGCCATGCTGATGGAATCCTTCGTGGCGATCATGGCGCTGATTGCGGCTTCCTGCATCGAGCCGGGCATCTACTTCGCCATGAACAGCCCCGCTGCGCTGATCGGCACTACGCCCGAGAACGTGGCCCAGGTGATCTCGCAATGGGGCTTCCACATCACCCCCGAGATGCTGACCCACACCGCCCAGGCCGTGGGTGAACACACCATCATCTCGCGCGCCGGCGGCGCACCTACCCTGGCCGTGGGCATGGCCCAGATTCTCTCCGGCGTGACGGGGGAGGCGATGATGGCCTTCTGGTACCACTTCGCGATCCTGTTCGAAGCGCTGTTCATCCTGACTGCCGTGGATGCCGGTACCCGTGCCGGCCGCTTCATGCTGCAGGACCTGCTGGGCGCGTTCATCCCGCCGATGAAGCGTACCGACTCCTGGGCGGCCAGCCTGATCGCCACCGGCCTGTGCGTGACCGGCTGGGGCTACTTCCTGTACCAGGGCGTGGTCGATCCGCTGGGTGGCATCAATACCCTGTGGCCGCTGTTCGGCATCTCCAACCAGATGCTGGCCGGTATCGCCCTGATCCTGGCGACCTGCGTGCTGTTCAAGATGAAGCGCGACCGCTTCGCCTGGGTCACCGTGGTGCCCACCACCTGGCTGCTGATCTGTACCCTGACCGCCGGCTGGCAGAAGGTGTTCGATGCCAATCCGCGCGTGGGCTTCCTGGCGCATGCGCAGAAGTACCAGGCAGCGCTGGATGAAGGCAAGCTGCTGGCCCCGGCCAAGTCCATCGAGCAAATGCGCCAGGTGATTTTCAACGACTACGTCGATGCCGGCCTGGCCGCGATGTTCATGCTGGTGGTGGTGAGCGTGCTGGTGTTCGGCATCCGTACCGTGTTGAAGGCGCGTGCCGCGCACCAGCCCAGCGTCAAGGAATCGGCCTACGAAGCATTGCCCGCCAGTGCCGTAGCCCCGCAATGAAGCTTTTTGCAGCAAGGAGAACAGCATGAGCAAACCTGGCGCCCTGGCGCAACTGATGGCCTGGCGGCGCCAGGTCGGCCGCACGCTGAACCTGATGGTGGGCATGCCCGAATACGACACCTACGTGGCGCACATGAAGGCGGCTCACCCGGATCACTGCGTGATGACCTATGAAGAGTTCTTCCGCGAGCGGCAGGAAGCGCGCTATGGCGGCAAGGGGCGGGTGGGGCGCTGCTGTTGAAATACGCCGTTTTCCCGCTGGCCAGAAGTGCCACCGAGGCCAATGAGAAAGAGATCTTCGGGTCTCTTTTTTTATGGCGTTTCCATGATGCAGGTTATTTCTTATCAGGAATTCCCTCATACGAAGGATGTTGCTTTTGACTTATCATTTTTGAACGCATGGCAATACGTCAGCATTCTTCAGTTTTTTGATGTTCAAGGTGATTCAAGATGGCAAGCAACGATAGCGGCAAGACCCTTCTCATTGTCGACGACAGCAAGGTCTCGCGCATGGTGATCAAGGCCAACGTGCTGGCCGTCCACCCGGACTGGCAAGTGATGGAAGCCGGCACCGGCGAAGAGGCCATTGCCCTGGTCGGGCAATCCGTGCCGGACTACTGCACGATGGACATCAACATGCCCGGCATGCTGGGCACCGATGCCGCCGCGCAGATCCTGCAGGCGCATCCCTCGGTACGCATCGCCATCTTCTCGGCAAATATCCAGGAAGCGGTGCAGACCCGCGCCCAGCAACTGGGGGCGCTGTTCGTCGCCAAGCCGGTTACGGAAAAATCAATCGGCCAGGCCCTGCTGCATTTCCGGGGCCCGCTGTGAGCATCCTCAACGAGATCGAACGCGACGCCCTCACTGAAATCTTCAACGTGGGTGCCGGACGTGCGGCGCAGAGCCTGTCCGAAATCGTCGGCGACGAAGTGCGGCTGTCGGTGCCTTCGGTGGAAGTGCTGCGTTCCGGTGCCATTGATGAACAGGTGCTGCCGCGCACGCGCGGGCGCTTTGCCACGGTGAGCCAGAATTTCGATGGCCCCTTCGATGCGGAAGCGGTGCTGCTGTTCACCGAGGATCGTGCGCTGTCCATCGTGCGCGACATGATGGGCTCGCAGATGAGCCTGGACGAGCTCGCCGAGTTCGAGCGCGAAGCCATGTGCGAACTGGGCAACATCATCCTCAATGCCTGCCTCTCGGCCATGGCCGACATGCTGGAAATCACCCTCAACAGTTCGCTCCCGCAGTACCTGGTGTCGTCGCCCGACGATATCTCCGCGCGGCTGGCTAGCGCGCAGGGCGATGAGAGTTATGTGCTGGTGCTGCACATCGATCTGGTGATCGAGAAGCATCAGACCGATGGCCACCTGATCTTCCTGCTCAGTTCCTCCTCGCTGCATGCGCTGGTGGAGCACGTGCAGCGTTACCTGGGCAAGATCGGTCTGGCATGAGCACCGCCGTGGTACCCCGCTTTCGCGCCGAGGACGTGCTCGACCAGCTGCATGGCGGGCTCATCATGCTGGACGCCGGACTGCACATTCTGCTCTGGAATGCCTGGGTGGCGCGCCACAGCCGCGTGCCGGCGGACCAGGCGCTGGATGCACGCTTCGAACACGTGTTTGACGAGCGCGTCTCGCCGGCGCTGCTGCGGGCCATCGACAATACCCTGGGCTACGGCTTGCCGGCCGTTCTCTCCAGCGCGCTGCACCGGGCCCCGTTGCCGCTTTATCCGGATCATGGGGCAGCCTCGGCGGCAGGCGCGCTGGCCGCACCGGCCCGCATGGTGCAGTCGGTGGTGCTCACGCCCCTCGACAGCCCCGAGGGCGAACGCCTGTGCCTGATCCAGATCAGCGATGCCAGCAACTCGGTACGCCGCGAGAAAATGCTGCAGTCGCATTCCGATGTGCTCAAGCGCCAGGTGGGCACCGATGGCCTCACCGGCATTCACAATCGCCGCCATTTCGATGAACATTACGCCCAGACCTTGCAGCGTGTGGGAAAGACGGGCGGGACGCTGTCGCTGTTCATGGTCGACGTCGATTTCTTCAAGCAGTACAACGACCACTATGGGCATGGACCAGGCGACCAGGTCCTCAAGCGCGTGGCGGCGGCCCTGCAGGGGCAGTTGCAGCGGCCCGGTGATCTGCTGGCGCGCTATGGCGGTGAAGAATTCATCCTGCTGATGGAAGGCCTGTCGCACCGTCAGGCCGCCGAGGTCGCCGAAGCCCTGCGCGAGACCGTGTACGCCCTCGCCGAGCCCCATGCCAAGTCGCTGGTGGCGCACCGCGTGACCATCAGTGTGGGGGTGTGCACACGTGCGGTGCAGGAGGGGATGGATGGACGTCTGCTCATGTCGGCAGCCGACGCCGCGCTGTACCGCGCCAAGCTGGGCGGGCGCAACAAGGTGGTGGCGACCGACTGATTCGGCGTGTGGGCATGCCTTGTGGAAATTTCTTCACTTTTGTGTAAAACAAGGGCAATTTATAGGAAACCCTTGCTGCGCAAGCATGTCAGAAATGGTCAGTGTGCTTATCAACAGGCTTGTTCACAGTTTTTGTGGATAACTTGCCGGAGGGCTTGGTTTCCGGGGGGAACAGGCGGGCAGGGCGGGCTGGCAATTTTGCGTATAATGCGCATCCGTTCATGCTGACAATGGCCTGACAAGAGGCCGATGCCCGATTTTCGCGGCACACACGGGTTTTCTTCACTTTTTCATTCACCAAGGGTTTGATGCGCCGACTGCTGCTCCTGCTGCTGACTCTGCTGATCCCGCTGCAATTGCTGGCAGCCACGGGAGAGGTACAGCTGCGTGAACAGTTGCGCGAGCAGTTGCAGGTCGCCGCGCCGATGCAGCTGCATGCGCATGCGCAGGACCCGGCGGCTGCGCATCATTGCGCGGCTTCTGCTGCTGTCTCTGCGCCTCTGCATCTGCCTGGCGACTTTCTCGCATCGGGCAGCCTGTCCGGCGATGATCAACCCGCTGGCATCGATGACGATGACCAGCCCAGCGCCCAGGGCGAGCTGGAAGATCCGGCCTTGCCGCCGGCCATCGTCACGCCCGGACTGCACTGGTTTCCGTTTCCCCACGCCTTTCCGGCAAGCCTGAGCTGGTCGTCCTACCTGCGCGACCAGTTGCGTCCTCCTCCGTTGGCATAAGCCCCGCCACATGCGCACCTGCCGCGGGGCAGGGCGCAGGCGCGGTGGCCGCTTCGTGCGCCAGCGCGCTGCTCTGTAGTGAACCCATCGTTTGACCCGCCGTGGCGCCGCGTGCGCACGGCACACTTTTGTCCATCAGGAAAAACCATGAAACGCATCGTTCTGTTCCTCGTCACCAACCTGGCCGTGATGCTGGTCTTGAGCTTCACCGCCAGCCTGCTCGGCGTGAACCGTTACCTCACTGCCAACGGCCTCAACTTCGGCATGCTGCTGGTGTTCTGCGGCCTGATGGGGTTTGGCGGCTCCTTCATTTCGCTGTTCATGTCCAAGACCATCGCCAAGTGGTCCACGGGGGCGCGCGTGATCGAGCAGCCGCAGAATTCCACCGAAGTGTGGCTGCTGCAAACCGTCCAGACCCTGGCCACCCGTGCCCAGCTGCCCATGCCGGAAGTGGCGGTCTATGATGGCCCGCCCAACGCCTTTGCCACCGGTGCCAGCAAGAGCAATTCGCTGGTGGCGGTTTCCACCGGCCTGTTGCAAGGCATGACCAAGGAAGAAGTGGAAGCCGTGCTGGCCCACGAAGTGGCCCACATCGCCAACGGCGACATGGTCAC
>NZ_DBIC01000090.1:7767-8152 GCF_002296545.1 Herbaspirillum sp. UBA812
CATCGCCAACGGCGACATGGTCACGCTGACCCTGATCCAGGGCGTGGTCAACACCTTCGTGATGTTCTTCGCGCGCATCGTCGGCTACTTCGTCGACTCCTTCCTGCGCCGCAACAACGAAGAAAACAGCGGCCCCGGCATCGGCTACATGGTCACCGTGTTCGTCTGTGAAATCGTCTTCGGCATCCTGGCCAGCATCATCGTGATGTACTTCTCGCGCCAGCGCGAATACCGCGCCGACGCCGGTGCCGCAGCCCTGATGGGCTCCAGGGTGCCGATGATGAATGCGCTGCGCCGCCTGGGTGGCTTGCAGTCCGACGGCCTGCCGCAGAACCTGCAGGCTTCCGGCATCTCCGGCCGTGAATCCTGGCTGGGCCTGTTCTCC
>NZ_DBIC01000090.1:8466-13170 GCF_002296545.1 Herbaspirillum sp. UBA812
CCCCCCCCCCCCGCCGCTGGAGTCGCGCATCGCCGCCTTGCAGGCTGCACGCTGATGCCACGCTGGCGGGCCGCACCGCGCCAAGTGCGGCCCGCCAGCGGCGGCGCCTGAGTGGCTGTCATGCCCGCGTATTCATGCGCGTGTTAGTCTTTGTGAAGGTTCGTGCCTGCGTTTGCACGCAGGCACGCAGCCGGCAGACAGCCAGTGTCACAGTCATCTCCAACAAATTCATCCACCTTAGAAAGGAACCCTGACTGATGCCCCATCACACTCCCCTGATCGCCACCATTGTCGGAGGCCTGGTCCTGGCCTTCATCTTCGGGACCCTGGCCCATCGCCTGAAAATGCCGCCGCTGATCGGCTACCTGGTGGCCGGTATCGCCATCGGCCCGTTCACGCCCGGCTTCGTCGGGGATGCCGACCTGGCCCAGGAGCTGGCCGAGATCGGGGTGATCCTGCTGATGTTCGGTGTCGGTCTGCACTTTTCGCTGAAGGACCTGCTGTCGGTCAAGAACATTGCCATCCCCGGTGCAGTGGCGCAGATCGCCATTGCCACCTTGCTTGGCATGGGCCTGGGCTGGCTGCTGGGCTGGCCGTTCGGCGAGGGCTTCCTGTTCGGCCTGGCGCTGTCGGTGGCCAGTACCGTGGTGCTGTTGAAAGCATTGCAGGAACGCCGTCTGGTGGAAACCCAGCGCGGCCGCATCGCCGTGGGCTGGCTGATCGTCGAGGACATCGCCATGGTGCTGGCGCTGGTGCTGATTCCGGCGCTCTCCGGCATCCTGGGCGGCAAGGGCGAGGCACTGTCCGGCAATGCCGTGCTGCTGACCCTGGGGCTGACCCTGGGCAAGGTGGTGGCCTTCGTGGCGGTGATGCTCATCGTCGGGCGCCGCGTCATTCCGTGGATCCTGGAGCGCATCGCCGATACCGGCTCGCGTGAACTGTTCCGCCTGGCCGTGCTGGCCATCGCGCTGGGCTTTGCGCTGGGGTCGGCTTATGTGTTCGGGGTGTCCTTCGCGCTGGGGGCCTTCTTCGCCGGCATGATCCTGTCGGAATCCGAACTGAGCCACCGTGCCGCCGAAGAATCGCTGCCGCTGCGCGATGCCTTCTCCGTGCTGTTCTTCGTCTCGGTGGGCATGCTGTTCGATCCGTCGATCCTGGTGCGTGAACCGCTGCTGGTGCTGGCCACCGTGCTCATCATCGTGGTCGGCAAGTCGCTGGCCGCCTGGCTGATCGTGCGCGCATTCGGTCACCCGAATTCGACGGCGCTGACCATTTCCGCCAGCCTGGCGCAGATTGGTGAATTTTCTTTCATCCTGGCCACACTCGGCCTGTCGCTGGACCTGCTCTCGCCAATGGCGCGCGACCTGATCCTGGGCGGCGCCATCCTGTCGATCCTGATCAATCCCTTGCTGTTCTCGTTGCTTGATCGCTACGAGGCGCGCCACGCCGAACCTGCTGACGTGCAGGACGTGCCGCCCACGGTCGACCTGCAGGATCACGTGGTGCTGGTCGGCTACGGCCGGGTCGGCCGGGGCATCGGCGAGCAGTTGCGTGCGCAGGGCAAGCCTTTCGTGGTGATCGAGGCGCAGCGCGAGCATCTGGAAGCACTGCGCCAGGATGGTGTGCCGGCGCTGTACGGCAATGCCGCCCAGAGCGAGCTGCTCAAGGCCGCCGCTGTGGAGCGCGCACGTTGGCTGCTGGTGGCGATACCGGAAGTGTTCGAGGCCGGGCAGGTGATCGAAAATGCACTGGAACTCAATGCCGGCCTGAAGGTAGTGGCGCGCGCACATTCCGATGCCGAGATCGAGCACCTGGAAAAGCATGGTGCCCAGCGCGTCATCATGGGTGAGCGCGAGATCGCCCGCGGCATGCTGGAGTCGGTGGGGCAGGGTGCCTGACGCTGGCCGAGCGGATTTGCGCTGCGCGCCTGCAGCATTTTTGTTCACGTGCTAAAGTCGCGGCTGCTGTTGCGGCGGGCTCTTTGTCCGCTGCGCGGCAACAAGTTCTCGGGGCGGGGTGAAACTCCCCACCGGCGGTAATCAGGCGGCACCTGGCGGTGTTGCGTGTAGCCCGCGAGCGCCCGGCCTGTCGCCACGACGAGCCGGGGTCAGCAGACCTGGTGTGATTCCGGGGCCGACGGTCATAGTCCGGATGAAAGAGAACGGGATGTCCGGTGTCGTGCCGCTTTTTTGCGGTGCGAGCGGCCGCGCATTCCCACGCCCTGTTTATTCATCGAACAGGAGTCCTGAACCATGTCGCAATCGCATCAATCGCATCTCTCTGCAGTCCCTTCCCATCACGGTCAACGTATCGCCTTCGTCCAGGCCAGCTGGCACAAGGACATCGTCGACCAGTGCCGCATTGCCTTCACCGAGGAAATGGCCAAGCTGGGCTGGCCCACCTCCAGCATCGATTTCTTCGAACTGCCCGGTGCCTTCGAAATCCCCCTGCACGCCAAGGTCCTGGCCAAGACCGGCAAGTATGCCGGCATCGTCGCCAGCGGCCTGGTGGTCGATGGCGGCATCTACCGCCATGACTTCGTGGCGCAATCGGTCATCTCGGCGCTGATGCAGGTGCAGCTGGAGACCGAAGTGCCGGTCTTCTCGGCCGTGCTGACCCCGCATCACTTCCACTCGCACAGCGAGCATCACGATTACTTCCACCAGCATTTCCTGGTCAAGGGACGTGAAGCCGCGCACGCTTGCGCGACCACCGTCGCCAAGCTGGCAGAAGTCCGTGCGGCCGATGCTGCGCAGCGCAGCCTGAACGCAGCCTGAGGCCCGGCTCCGGCCGTCTGCGCTTCTGATGCAGGCGGCTGAAGCAGCGATTCCGGGCGATCCGTCGGTAACGCCCGGCGGGCGCGGAAGTGGCCAAATTTTGCTTCACATTGTGCTTAACATTTGTGAAGCATTTGCTTACAACCCTTACGGCTTTCGCCTAGAGTTGTCAGGATTCGGGGGATATAGTCACGCTACGTCATTCAGAACAACGAGGAGCTATCGTGAAAAAGTCGATTTCCCTGATTGCCGGCATGGCTGTCTTTGCTGCCGTTGCCGGTCTGTCCGCAGCACCGGCCATGGCCGGACATGTCTCCATCGGCGTCAATATCGGCGTGCCCGCTTACGTGGCTCCGCAGCCTGTCTACGTGCAGCCGGCCCCCGTGTATGCGCCGCCGCCGGTGTATGTGCGCCCGGCACCGGTCTACGTGCGTCCGGCCCCGGTCTATTACGCACCGGCCCCGGTGTATGTGGAGCGCGAGTATTACCATCGCGGCCATCATCGTCACTGGCACCGTCCGCCGCCGCCGCCTCCGGGCTACGGCTACTGGGGGCATTGATCTCCGGGCAGCAGGCAAGAAAAATGGCGGCTTGAAGGCCGCCATTTTTTCGTTCATACCACGCGTTCATTCAACGCTCTGCAATTGTGCACTGCTGAAATCAGGCATCCCTCATTTCTTCGCCGGTGCGGTGTCGTCATCGACATCCACCAGCAGATAGCGCTCGGCCGCGCCGAAGAAGCGATCGTAGAAGTCCGGCGAGCGGATGGTTTCGCTGGAGACGCGCACCATCGAATCATCGCTGGCGGCAAAGGGCATCGACACCGACCCCAGCACGCTCACGCCCAGGCTGGCCGAGCTGTTGCTCTTCTTGATGCCGTAGCCATCCTGGGTGGCACTGGCGAACATGGTCGAGCTTTTGCCGTTGCCATTGGAGGCGCAGACCACGTGGAAGGCGATTTCCATGTGCTTGTCGCTGGCGGGCTGGAAGCTCTTGTTGCCATCCAGGGTGTTGTCGGTGGACTTGCTGATGACGTAGCCCTGGCCCAGCAAGGCGCGGCGGGCGGCTTCGCAGACGGCTTTTTCACTGCCGGGGAAGCTGCGCGAGAAGGCGCTGGTATCGTTGAATTCCTCCTGATGATAGAAGGCGGTCTTGCCGGTGGTGCAGGCGGTCAGGCCCAGCGTGGCGGCAGTGATGACGAAAAACGGGACAGAAAAACGCGGGCGCGGCATGCAGCGGATCTCCAGCAACAGTGAGGGGTGGCGTGAATTGTAAAGGATTCAGCTGGTACAGAGTTTGGGCGGATGGTAAAGATCCGTAACAGATGAAGTATCACCTGATGAGAACAGTAAGTGAAGACAAGCGCAGGGCTGCGCCATGAAGGTAAAATCACTTGTCGAATTGCCTGACTGAAAGTAATGTTAGGAAATTCTAGGGAGTGGTCTTCCATCGGGACGATCATGAATCTGCGCGGCAAGCCGGGCACATTCGCAAACGGCCTCGTCAAGGAACATGGATAAAAATCAAAAAGCGGAATTGGAGCGCATCCAGAAGGAGCTGGTGGACGCACACAATAAGGCTGCGTGGCAGATGGCCGCAACGATCATCAAGGCCTCGCTGGTCAAGAACGGCATGGACCAGCCGCCCACCCCGGCCGAGCTGGCCGACCTCAATGCCACCATCACCAATCTGCGCAGCGTGGCGGAGGATGCGCTGGAGTTGCTCAAGCGCTGACGGCCGGGCGCCGGCACTGTCGGCTGACCTGGCTGGCTCACTGGTCAAGTCCAACGCAAAAAGGACACTTCCGTGTCCCGTTGCCTTACTCGTCATCTCTTTTGAATCAAGTGGTGGGGGTAGTCGGAATCGAACCGACACGGCCTTGCGGCCGAGGGATTTTAAGTCCCTTGTGTCTACCAATTTCACCACC
>NZ_DBIC01000090.1:13453-13987 GCF_002296545.1 Herbaspirillum sp. UBA812
CCCTTGTGTCTACCAATTTCACCATACCCCCGGGTCTTGCAGCTGCCGCCATGCCGCACGCAGGTGGGCTGGCTGAACTGTCTTGGTCATCGCCTGTGCTGCCGCGATGCCGGCGAGGGCCGCCGGAAAAGGGACGCATTATAGCAGCGACTTGCGCCGCATCATTTGTTTTTTCCTGCGGAAATTTCTGAATTTTTCTTGCGACGGAGGCCGGCGCGTCCGTCGCCTCGTTTACCTTCGGCAGACAGCATTCCCTCCTGTTCCAGGGTGCCATTTCCGGCCGACAAGCTGTCTTGAAAGGGTAGAATGACGACTTCTTTCATCTGGAAGGCCCTCACCATGACTGAAGCGGTAGTCAAGACAGTGCAGTGCATTTCGCCCGCCGGCCTGCATACCATGGCCTACAAGGAGTGGGGCGATGCGCGCAATCCCAATGTGCTGGTGTGCGTGCACGGCGTCACCCGGGTCTCCGACGATTTCGACCGCATGGCCCGCGAGCTCTGCGATACCTATCGCGTGATCTGCCCCGATGTG
>NZ_DBIC01000073.1:0-11888 GCF_002296545.1 Herbaspirillum sp. UBA812
CCACGAACATGATGGCTACCATCACGGCCACCAGATACACCGGCCACTCCCGCAGCGGCTTGCGCCACAGCAGCGCGATCATGAAAGTCGGTGCCGGCCAGGCAATGGCGGAGAGCGTGGTGCTCTGCTCGATGCCCACCGCCGGGCTGGCCAGCAGGTAGTAAAGTAGCGCGCAGCCAACGGCACCGCCCAGGCTGCGAGCCCAATCCACGCTATCGCCGGTCTTGACCATGCCCGTCGTCCGCCGCCGTCAGGGCTTGCGCGCCGGCACCGGCGATTTGCCGAGCGGCGCCGGGGGCGTGGCCGGCACCGGCGGATCGGTACGGCTGCCCACGCCAGGAGCGCTACCCGTGCTGACCGCATCGAATGAAACCTGGTTGTTGACCAGCTCGTTGATGATGGACTGCATGTTGCGCGAGCGATCCTTGACGGCTTCTTTGTCCCAGCACGCGCCGATCTGTGGCGGCAAGAACACCTCGTTGGACGGCTCGACGATCTGTCCGCCCACACGTGGCGCCTGCGCAGCGAGTTTGGCCTGGATATTCTCCTGGGAACGCTTGAACTGCTCATCTTGCAGTTTCTGTTTCTCGGCGGCGGCCTCCTTGTCCAGCTTGGCGTAGGCATCCAGTTGCTGGGCGGTCTTCAGGATGGCGTCTTGTCCTTCGAAGTTGTAGCGCACAGAGATCTGCTTCACACCCAACGCCTCGAGTCCCTCGCGGCCGGCAGGGAACTCGTCCACGTCAAACTGACGCACCCCGCCGCGGAAGTCCCGCAGGAAATTCGGTACGCCCATGGCACCCGGGTATTTCTTGGTGAGGACCAGCGTATCGATCTTGATCTGCAGGCTGACTTCACCGCATTGGCCTGGTGCCCATGGGAAAGCCACGCTGACCGGGAAGTTGTAGTTGTCCAGCACCTGCGCTCCCGCCGCACACTGTACCGAGAGCACGGTCTCGAACGGCTTGGCAAGGGCCCCGCCGTTGACGCCGGTCGGTTGGGCCACGATCGAGAGCTGCGTCACCTGTGCCTTGAGGGCATCGGTTTTTTGCTTGATTTCGGCCTGCGTGCGCTCGATATCGGCCTGCGCCTGCTGGGCCTGCAATTGGGCCTGCTGCGCTTGCAACTGCTCGGCCTGCTTGCTGGCTTCCTCGCGCTGCTGGCTGACCAGCTGGGCTACGCGTTTGTCGACGGCGGCGTTGAGGGTAGGCAGGAAAGCCCCGGTGAACGGCACGCTGTAGCCCAAGGTCTCGACAATACGGAAGCGACGTGCATCGCGCTCAAGGAAAGGCTTGGCAATCCCGTCCGCAAAGGCCCATACGGTCCCTTTGGCCCCATACAGCTGATCCAGCATGGCGGCCTTGTCCGGGGCAGTCTGCAATGGCCAGTGCACCTTGGCCTGCCAGTCCTTCTGCAGTTCGCAAGAGGCCTGCTGCTCGATGTAGGTCAGGGTGAAGTTGAGCGGTCCCTCAATGAGCTTCCAGACGGCATCATCTGCCGCCTCGCGATGGCCGACCAGTTGCTTGAGTTGCACCAGCGCACCGGCTGCCACATGCGCGCCGGAAGACTTGACGGCCGGATCAATGCCGAACTGGTGAAAATCGGCCGCCAACTGGTAGGACTTTCCTGTGCCGACCACAGCGTCAGCGCCCAGTTTGTTGACTTCGTCCTGGTACTTGGCCAGGGTGTCGACCGCGGACAGGTTTTTCAACAACGTCTGCTGGCCGGCTACCGGCTGGCCGGCGAGGGTCTCACGCACAGCCTGGCCGCCGACGGCATTGATGGAATCAACCATCTGCACCGCCTTGCCCACGGTCTGGCTGGCCAGTCCGGAGCGTACCGCCTGGCCGCGCAATTGCCTGAACTCGCGTGCAAGGACCAGCCAACCTGGCAGTTCCTTGGTATCGACATCCTGGAACTCGTCGTTGAGTCGATCGATGAGGCGATAATAGGGACTTTGCGAACCGGTGATGCTACCCAGCGCGGAACGCCATTCGGGCTCGGTGCGCAACAATTTTTCCGGGCCGCCGAAGTCCGTCACGAAACGTTGCCATGCCAGCATGCGCTGGTCCTGGTACCACTGCTCGAAGGCGGCACGATGCTGGAGGAAGCGTGGACCATCGTCCATGGCCTTTTCCATCTCGGCCAAGAAGGCGTCAATCTCCTTCTTGCCGGCCTTGGTGAAAGCCGCCGGCACAATCGTCCCCGAACGGTTGGCATCGCCGCTGGTGCTGGTGCTCCAGAAGTCACCAGCAGTCACGGCCGAGGCCGCCGTGCCCGGCGTGCCATTGTCGGCAACCAGGCCTGCCAGCCAGGTCATCTGGCCGTCGGCGTACGCCACGCGATCCAGCGTCGCCTGGTCCTCGCGCAGGCGATCCGCCAAGTACGGGTCGTTCAGCGGCGTCCACGCCAGGTGAGACAGGCGCAGTTCGTTGAGTTGCTGGTACTGCTGGGGCGTGTACCGCCGGATATGCACCAACGCAGGCATCTGCTTGAGCACAGAGCGATCGGCACCCTGCATGCGCGCGTGGACCAGGTTGGTGTAGCGGACCAGGTTGCGGATCAGCAGCGGCAGCTCTTTGTCCGGATCGCTGCCCTGGACGCGCTGGAAATCATCGCGGTAGTCCTGCACAGTCACCGGCAGGACGTACTTGCGGAAGTTGCTGACGAAATTGAGCTTGAGCCGGGCCTCCAGGTCATCCATGTTGGTTGCGATGACCATCCATTCGGTCTTCCAGTTCTCGTTGCGCCGTTCCACCAGTTGCACCGCATCGCTGACCTTCTGCAAGGCCGGGATGTCCTGCTCAATGATGCCGCTGAATCTCACGTCGAACGGCCGCTTCTCGCGTACCAGCGACAGCGTCTCCATGTTGGAAACAAAGGAAACCGTGATCATGATCCCCACCGCCGAGGCAATGAGGATCCACGCCACCACTCCCAGGTTCCGTGTCACCTGCCGCCAGCGGTTGACCAGCTCGGCAGGACGAGAAACGAAGCGATCCTGCGGCAGGATGCGGCCGAAGAAATCATGCAGGAACAGTCCTGCATGGGTATTCGGATGCGATGCCACCGGAGGCAGCACCTGCCCGAGCAACGATGACACCGCCCCACCCTCCTGCAGGCCACTGGAGAAGAACAGGCCGCGCAAGAAGGGGCGCTCCAGGTAAGGATTGTCCGCCAGGCAGGCGTTGAGGAACAACTCCAGTTTGGGACGCAGGTTCTGCAGTTCATTGGGAAACAGCAGCAGCTCAGGAGAGGCCGCTTCTCCCTCCGAGCCTGCCATGCGTGCCACCAGTGCGATGCGCAGTTGCTGCAAACGCGCGCCGATGCTGTCAAACGCGCCTTGCAGGAACTGTGCCGCGCTGCGGTCGCCGACGATTTCGTCGGACAGGTAACCCATGGCCTGTTCAAGCGTGTTTTCGGGCATGCGCTTGGCCCACTCTTCCATACCGTAAAGCTGGTCGCACTTGGTCACCAGCACGTAGATGGGAAAGCGCTTGCCGAACATCTGTATCAGCTGCTCGATACGCGCGCGTACCACCCGCCCTTCCTCGGCCAGTTCATCGCGCGACACATTGGCCAGGCGATCGGTGCCGATGGCCAGTACCAGCCCATCGATCCCTTCGCGCGGCCGATAACGCGCCAGCAAGTCCAGGCCCAGTTCCCATTCCCGACGGTCGGCCTCACTGTCCTGGGCATCGACATAGCGCCCGGCACTGTCGATCACCACCGCCTGGTCGAAGTACCACCAGTCGTAGTTCTGAGTTTGTTCCACAGGTCCGCTTTGTCGCACCCGCTGGATCGGCGAGGACAGCCTTGCCCGTGTGAGTGCAGTGGTCTTGCCGGTACCGGACTTGCCCACCACGATGTACCAAGGCAGCACGTACAACGGATTGCCCCGCCGGCGCAGGCTGGAACCACGCAAAGTCGCGACGGCCTCCTTCCATTTGCGCCGCAGCAGTGCTTCCGGAGAAGCGGCCTGCGCCACCGAACTGCGGGTGGCTACGTCCTGCTGCGCCAGCTTGCTCCGCGAGCGCATGACGATGTACACGCGGCGCAGGAATTTACTCAGGAAGTACACTCCGATGACACCGCAGAACAGCGCCAGCGCCACCCACAGCGGCCAAGCCATGTACAGGGCAGCGCCCCAGCAGCCCAGGGCGAGCAGGACCAGCAGCACCAGCCACAACAAGAACTTTCCGAATGTCTTCATATGCTTATCTGCGGCAGGATGGTATTGACCACCTGCCAGATGATGACGTGATAGATGCCGTACAACACCACCAGCACCAGCAGTGGCAGCAGCATGGCGTTGAAGGCGAACGAGGACAGCTTCCAGCGACGCCGGCTACGCACGGGCTTGCGCTCCGGTTCGCCAGGTTGCAGGGCAGCACCATAACCATCCGGAAACAGCAACCTGCCGGCCTCTGCCGGCAGCCCATCCTCGTCCTGCAGCAGCAGCTCCAGGTTGCTGCGCTTGATGTCGGTGAGCGCTTTTTGGTTGCGGTCGTAGCCATAGCGGCCGGCGAAGCCCAAACTCAGACACAGGAAATACACTTCGCGTACGCCGGTCCGGGCGGCATCCAGAGCGTCAAGCCGCGTGTAGAAGGCCACACCGGCATTGGTGATGCCGAAGTAACGGCGCTGCAGCAGACGTCGCTGCCATTCTGCGCGGCCCAGCCAATCGGTGGCCAGGATGATCTCGTCGGCCAGCGCCAGCACGGCGAACAATGCCTCCTCGATATCGGCATCGGCATGTCCGGCGTCCTGCCCGGCCCGGCGTGCCTGCGCAATGGCCGCGTCCAGCTGCGCCGACAGCGCCGCCGGGTCCCCCACGGGCTGGCGCTGGAACTGGCGAATCTGCGCTAACAGCGAGATAAAGCAGTCGAGTAATCTCATCATCGTCTGAGCACCACGATTTCAGCCTTCAGGTCGTCGGGGGCATCCAGCCACTGCAGCGCGATTGCGCCGTGACGTTCGACTGAGTCCCACAGCTGGCTAATCTGTTCGATGCGGAAATAATACGAATAGGCACGGCGCGGCAAGCCCTGCGGCGCCACCTGCATGTGGATCAGCTCCAGTCCGGGCAAGGCGTGCGATACCAGCCCCGGGATATCCTCCGGGCTGGCCAGGCGCGCGTCGTTGAGCAGCGCGTCAGCCACCCACTTGGGATCCTGCTCAGTTCTGACCACCAGGTAAAAGCGGTTGCGACGATCGAAGAAGGTATGAGGCAGTTCCGCCGCATGGTAGCCATCACGATATTCCAGGATCGCCAGGAACTCGGGGCCCACCGTGATTTCATTGAGCAGGTTGCTGATCAGCGCGTGGGCGCGCGAGAAGCATTTGTTGAGTTCGGTGTGGTCGTAAGGGGGCAAGCCGGGCGTGCCATCGCTGGCCTCGCCCAGCATGTTGAAGCGTTCCGAGAAAGAACTCAGTTCACCAATGAGCTGACGCAGCGCACCATAGGCCATCCAGGGGTGGACCTGGCGTGTCTCCGTCAGGTGGAACAGGTAGGGGCTGGCCCGGTTCAGCGAGCGCAGCGCCAACAGGAAAACCATGTAGCTGGCGTCGAACTCGGCCTTCTGCATTTCACGCGGGCTTTTGTATTCCTGCAGCTGGCGGGTTCGCCCGGACAGTTCGTCGCGGATGTCCCGGATGGTGCGCATGAGCACCTCCGAGCCTCCCAGCGTATAGCAGGGAGGGATGAAGTTGTCGGCCAGCTTGATGGTGTCGCCATCGCGTACCAGGCGCGCGATCGGGATGAGATCGTAGCCCTGCAAATTTTCCAGTTCGGACTCGAAGAACACCTTGACCACATGCAACAGCGTGCGCACCTGCGACGGGGGTCCGTCGGAATACAGGTCCGGCACCTCCGGCGTGTTGCTCAGCGAAGCAAACCGCGTGGGTGCAGCGGCAGCCTCTGCCAGGGAATCGGCCTGGGTGGCGTTCTTTTCCTGGTCATTGAGTTTCTTGATGCCGAGATAGACATTGAAGGGCTTGTCGCCCTCGATCCAGGCGCTGTCAAAGGAGCGCGGCGCGATCGCCGCATTGCCGGGATATTCGACGTAGCTGCGGTCGGGGAACAACAGTTGCGCCCGCTCGATCTCGATGATGCGGTTGGAGGCTGCCGAGGCCGACAGGATCAGCTCCCCTACGCCCCAGAAGTGCGGCAGCCCCGACTCCAGCAAGGGCTTGTTGCGGAACTGGCCGTGCAAGTCCGCCATCTGGAAATGCTGGGGCTGCATGAACATGCCCTGATGCCAGTAGATCGCCTTGTTATCTTCCATCGTGACTCAATCCCCAATCTTTTTCAGTGCCTGGCCAGCCTGAACGGCTTCCTGGATCGTATCGGCGGTGAGCTTGATCTCCTTGCCGCCGCCATCCAGCGGCACCGCCTGCTGCATCTTCTTCTCGCTCGGATCGTAGTTCAGCCGCTCGGCATTGAGAATGCCGTCCGGGCCGAACTTGACACGCGCCGCGAGTTGGGCCGGTGTCGCTTTCCAGGTCTTGGACAACAGTCCGTCGCTGGCCACGGTCAGCGGAATCTCGAACAGGCGCGCCGCCGTGGGACCGCTCATCTGATAATAGCCAGCCACCAGGCCAATGAACTTGGCTTTCTGCGCCCGATCAAGGATGAGAATGGAGTGCTGCCCGGGATCGACGACATAGCGGGTGAACTGGACGAAGCCTTCATTGCCCTTGTTGGCGGACAGGCTACGCGCCAGTGCAGCGGGATCGGCAATCATCTTGTAGAAGGCGGCAGCGTCTTCCATCTGGTATATGCCCAGCAGCAAGGTGTGGGACTCGCCGCCGTAGCGGTTGAGCTCGCGCTCGGCCGACAACTCCAGCATCACGCCATCCTTGGCGAATTCCCAGGCGACCTCGGCCAACGCATCCTTGCGGCTGTTTCCGCCCATGGCGGAATTGGCCGCCGCGCACCCTGCGCCGGTGATTACGGCCAGCGCCACGGCAGTCCACGCCTTCCAGGCCGCAATCCTTCGTGGACGCAGCAACATTCCCTGATGTCTGCTTTGCGATTGCAATTGAAAGCCTTTTATTATCGTTGTGCATGATGCCTGCCCGCAGGACAACCCCGCCTCCCCTGAGGACATCGACCACCCGAAACGGCGAGCGGAATTAGCAAATCATGCAATTTTCCTACAAGTGTCTCAAATTAAACCATCAAAAACAGGCTGATTTCGGTCTATATGTCAGATGTAATTCAATGGCGGAGTCGAATATCTTCAATAAGACCCGGGATGGCGTTAGCATCCTGTGATGCGTTTCGGCGCTCAATTGCCGTCCTGCATTGCCGCCAGCCCCCATACCGACTCCCCTGCCCGAGATGACCATTCGCCCCAGCCTGCCCTGTCCCTTAGCCCGTAGCGCGTTGCTCCTCACGCTGCTGCTGGCCTGCACAGAGGCACAGGCCGCGCCGTTGAAGTTGCCGGAGTTTGACAACGGTCCCGAAACCCGCACCACGGTGGCACCCGTGCTGTTCGTCTATGCCTCCCAGAACCGTGACCGCAGCGTCGGCGAGCAATGCTGGGACACCCTCATTTCGCAACGAGACCTTGCCATCCGCGAGGACAATGCCAAGCCCTTCTTCGTCCGCAACCTGTTCCCGCTGGTCGGCGCGGCCATGGGCGGAATAGCCGGTGGCTGGATGCTCAAGCGCCTGGCTTCCGACGCCGCGGCTCGCAAATGGATGCTGCCGGTGGTAGCCGGCAGCGGCCTGGGCGGCTACTTCGCGGGTCCCGGGGGCGTGGCCGGCGCGCTGGTGGGCGGCGGGATTGCCGACAAGCTGGGCAAACACGATCGTTTCAAGAAGACCCTGCCGGGTGCCTTGGCCGGGGCATTGGTAGGCAAGGCCCTGTGGGACGCGGTGTTCCCCCCGGCGGTGCCTCCTGCCCCGCCCTCGGACCCGGACGGCGAGATCGCTCCCGAGACTTTCGTGCGCGACAAGACCTGCGGTCCACAGCTGCTGATGTCGCACGAGGACTCCCTGTACCGCATCGGCTACCGCTTCAACGGCGAGGAGTACACGGTCGATGTTCCCTTCGACCCTGGCGAGGCGGTCTTGCTCGACCCGACCGGGAAGGCCGTCGGCCCGGCCCGCGAACGCGTGGAATAAGCCCCTTGCCTCGCAGTTACGTCGGCGGGCGGACTTGCAGCAGGGTCTGGCCGGTATCGGCACCCTCCAGTGCGGCCCGACTGATCTTGACCTCCTCCACATCCACGCCATACAGGTTGGCATGATGCATGACGGCACGTTCCACCTTGGCCTTGCGCAGGGATCCCTTGAAGAGATTGACCGCACTGAGGTCTGCGCCCGTCAGGTCGGCCTTGGCCAACCTCGCACCGCGTGCGGAGGCTCCGGCGAAAATGGCATCCTGCGCCTGCAAACGGGACAGATCGGATTGATCCAGCGTGGCCTGGTCGAACCGCGCCGACCTGGCTGACGCGCCTTCCCAACTGGCGCCGGTCATCTGCGCGGCACTGAAGATGCCGCCGTCGAACACGGAGCCGACGCCAGCCCGCGAGCCTTGCAGGCTGGCGCCGGTGAAGTCGGCACCTGGCATCTGGGCGCCGTGGAAATCGGCGTTGTCGCACATACTACGACCCAAACTGATCCCAGCGCCGTTGGCGCCGGCGAAACTCGCTGCGGTGAGCACGGCCCCCGATAAATCGGCGCTCTGGAGGGATGCCCCCGCAAAACTGGCCTGCATCGCCTGACAGCCAGCCGCCTTAAGTCCATCCATGGCGGCATCGGCAAAGACCGCCTGGAACAGGCTGGCCCCGGACAGCGAGGCAGCCGAAAAATCGGCACCCGTAAAATCAGCCTTGCTCAGGTCGCTTCCCTCCAATTGCGAGGTGGTAAAGACGGAGCGGTCAGCTGAGGCACCGGACAGCACCGCATGCCTCAGATCGGCCTCTGTAAAGTCAGCCGTTTGCAGCACGGCACCGTCGAAACGAGCACGCCCCAGCTGCGATTTGCAGAACGAAGTTTGCGTCAGCAAGGCATTGCTGAAGATGGCACCACTGAGGTCAAGCATCGAAAGATCGAGTCCCGAGAGATCCAGGTCAGCCAACCTTTCTCCCTGTGCATGACGCTCGATGACTTGTTCTCGCGTAAGTTTGACTGCCTGTTCATTTGCCAAGAGCGGCAGGTCCGGTAGCTTTGGCAAGGTCGGCGCTGCGGCGGCTACCGGCAGCGCCGCTGCTGCTGCAATCGCGGCCTGCAGCGCATCAAGCTCTACCTGTTGCTGCGCCAAGGCCTTCGGTACATCTCCGATGAATTTGGCAGCGTCACTTTGGCCCTGCTGTAAAAGCCAGTCCTGAAGCTGGGCATCGGTGACGCCATGCTTTTGCATGAACGCCGCCTTGTCGGCCTCCATCCGGGACGTTATGAGCTGCAATTGCTCCAACGATGTCGTTGGCGGTTCGGTCGGCGGGTGAATGATGTCAGCCTCGGTCAAGCCGTTCCTGCTCAGTAATGCCTGGGTCTCGGCACGCATCTGCTCGGTGAGGGCCTCGATTTCCGCCAGCGAGGTCTCAGGAGCTTCAACGGCGGGACGGGTGATATCCGCTTCGCTCAGTCCATGCCGACGCAACACGGCATCGGTGTGCGCCTGTAGAGAAGCCGTCAGCTTCTCGATTTCCAACAATTCAGGCTCCAGCGCCGGTACCGCAGCTACGGCAGGCACGGCAGCCGCCGGCAGCGCGATTTCCGTCGGTGGAATGACTGGAGAAATCGGCGGTGCCACATCGATGGGTGCCGCTGCTTGTGCTTGCGCAATTTGATTCCGGAATTGCGCCTCGTAATGGGCGAACGGCAAAGGCGACTCTGCCAGCATTTCCCATTCCAAAAGCGCGTAGGTCACATCGTCGCCGTCGCTATCCTGTATCTGCGTGGCCGCGCGATACAAGATGATGCCGCGCTCCTGCTCGGGTAAGAACCAAACGGTTTCGGCTCGCGGCTGAAGCTCGACAAATTCTTTGCCGCCGCTCGCCAGCGCGCGCTCAATGAAGCAACGCGCCCGCAGGCCGGGCAAACGCCCCTCGATGTGAGCCCACTCCGGATGCAAGTGGTCCAACGCGAAGGCTTCGTCGCCGCGCAAGTATCCTGGCATGCGTTGGTCCGGCGGTGCTGCCATGAAATAGTTCATCTGAGTTTCTTCCGGCAGATGCGGCCAAGTCTGTTGCGTCCAACGCTGGTCGAACTTGCCGAGCAAAGCCTTGCGTACGCTGTGGTCCGGTGCCAACGCCGTAAAACCTGCCGGCATCGGCTCGTCCGAGACCGCCGCCATCAACTGGCGCGGATGCTCCACATTGGGCAGAGCTCGCCGCCGTCTACCGTCGAGGCCTGGCATCGGCACGAAGCCTTTCCCGGACGGGTTGTCCTTGAAACCGGCGCCGCCAAATGCCTGCGCCGGTCCTAGCGGCATACGGTTGAAAGGCTGGGCTGCGGATGGCAAGCCGCCGAGGCCGAACTCGCGATCCCCGAACACATACAGTTGCTTGGTGACCCCGCCAAGCGTGGCCGTGACAGCGATCTGGGGGACCTCTGCGCCTTTGTTCGCACCTGGCGCAAATGCCGAGCCGATCACCATGTATTCCGATGCCGGCTTGGACCAACCCTCATCGAGGGGCGCGTCGATGCCGATGGCCGCCAGCGCCTGCGCGGTAAGGCCCCATAATTGAGGCTCCTGCACCAGCGATTCCCGGCCGCCACCAGAATACGGGAACATGGCCAGCATGCCGAGTGACAGCGTCTTGCGACCGGCGAAGGTATAGGTGCGATACAGCAGGGCAAGGTCGTTGGGTTTGAACACTTTCATGGGGTTTTGCCCTCAGCCGAGCTGTATCATCGCGCCATTGAGCGTCACACCGGTCGGTCCCAGCTGAGCCATTCCGCCCGTTGAATTGAGGTTGATCGCCGTGGCGGTGACCTTGACGTTGACGGTCGATGCGGCCATGGTCGCGTCAGCAGACGTGAGCTTGACCGAGGCCGCTGCCGTGGCCATACCGACTTCCGTGGCGGTGGCCGAGAACTTGTTGGTCGGTCCAGCCTGCATCGCGGCAGCGTCGGCGGAAAGAACGATCTTTTGCGCCATCTGCTGCATACCTGTTTGGCTGGCCGACACATGCACGCGCCGGGCGGCCGACATGCTCATCACACCGCCATCGGTCGGATGCAAATGCAGCTTGGCCTGCAAGATGTCGTTGGCATCACTGGCCTTCAGGTTGACGCCATCGGCATCCAGCGAGAGTGAATTGCGGGGCCCGGCCGCCGGCAACGCACCCAGCGGAAGGTCCACCGTCATCTTGATCCCGGTCTTGTCCATCGACATCTTGCTGACCAAGGTTCTGGCCGCAGCTTTGAGCCTTGAGGTCACGACCCGTGCAGCGCCCTGGATAGCCACCATCGCCGCCGTGTTGGCAATGGCATCCACGCCGAATTTGGTGATGATACCGGGCCAGCCGCCGACAAAGTGGGAATCGGTCATGACCTGCTTGTCCTCGACATCGAGCGCCGCGTATTTCTTGTTGATGGCCTCCAGTGCTGCCTTCTTGGCAGCTACATCGGCCTCGCTGGTCTTGTTCTCGTAGGACTTTTCGACGTCGCTGATCTCGGAAGCCTTGTCGGCATCGCGTTTTTTCTTCAACTCATCTCGGCGAAGGTCGGCTGCACTCTTGTTGGTATCGTAATTGGCATCCTTCAACTGCCCGTTCACCCCCATGGAAAAGACCGTCGATGCCGCCAGATTCACCGTGGTGTAGGCACCGATGGCGGTGCGCAAGATCCTCTTTGCCGTCTTGGCTGTGGCCACCAGCGGATCGAGATCGGCATGCCCGGCCGAAATGGAATAACTTTCCAGCGCTGTCTC